>JBAWVV010000205.1:0-7672 GCA_037147115.1 Planctomycetia bacterium
GCCAGATGACCCACCTCTGAAAACCGCGATTTACAGAAGAGGTGTTGCTTTATCGGCAAAAGGGGACACTCAGTCGTCGAGGGTAGCCCCGATCTTCACCGTCACCTGCCAGTGGGCGACCTTGCCCTCTTCAATATGCCCCCTGGTCTCAACCACCTCGAACCACCGGAGGCTCTTTTCGCTGATGGCTGCCTTGGCAATGGCGTTTTGAACGGCAGCCTCAATGCCCGTGTGGGACGACCCGACCAGTTCGATAATTTTGTAGGTGTGCTCACTCATTGTGGGTTCCTGGTGGTGGGAGAAGGAATCATCCGCCAAACATGGCGTCCGTCAATTCTACAGCCCTTGCTGCATCGCCGATCGTTTTCACGAACCTGTTGGATGCCTTGAGTTCCTCGACGGTGAAGAAGCCGCCGGTGGTCTCGGCGGGCTTTTTCTGCTCCGACTTGGCGCTCGGCCTGCCTTGGAAATCCTGATCCAGTCGGTTTGAAGGTCCATGCCCCCAAGGGGGAGGAGACTTTTGGTGACATCGACACGACGGAAGAAGCGCAAGCCGGAGCAGACCGTCGCGAAGCTGCGTGACGCACTCGCGGCTGAATGCCGGGAAGAACCTGCCGGCGGCTCCGCCGGTCATGCGCGTTTCCACCCGCGCCGGTGGCCACCGCGCGCTTCCCCAACCGTTTTTCGCTTAAATCGCCGGGAATACGCCGGCTCCACGAACCCGGAACAGGCACGCCTCCCGTCCGGGAGCATCGCTTGTTCCTGCTTCACCGTTCCGCGGCTCAGCAGGCCCCTCGGCCCAGTCGGCCACCCCCGCTGATAGCTAAAAAAAACGTCCCCTGGGTGGGCGCGGCTCTGGCCGCTCAGCGTTGCCGCCCGCACCGAGCAGGTCGGGAGCAGGTCGGCAGCGATCTTTCGACAGACCCTGCTGCGGGGTACGTCGCCGTTGCAAGGCTCCTTCCGGCGGCCGTGGCGTCGGGGGCCGCCACGGCCGCGATCGGAAACAGATAGACCGCCAGACGCCGGCCTACGACGCCCGCCGCTGGCCCTCGCCGGCGTTGCCGGGACCACGCACCCGCCTCCACCGGGAAACCTGCTCCGGTCGCTCGGTGAGGCGAACGAACGGATCGGTCACCCCGGCGGCCGTCATCTTGGCTCCCAACTGGCTGCAGAGATGCGCCTGCCGCTTCGACATGCCAAGGGCCTCGCCCACCTTCGCGAGCGACAGACCGGTCTCTGCCAACTCATGGGCCTCCACCGCATGGGCAGCGAGCGCCGACGGCGTGAACAGGTCAATGAGAATGGGCTGCCTGACCAACCGCAGGTCGGAGAGCGCGGCGTCGGCAGCGCCCTCGATTGCCGTGGCGACCATCACCGGCAGCGACTGCGACAGCATGATTTCGAATTCGGCCCGGAGCACGACCTTGTTGGAGTCGAACTGCCGGTGAGGAATGGCTCGAATCGGGCCGACGAGGAGTTGCCTGAGGATCACGCTCGCACGACTGTCCCTGGCAACCAGCCCGGCCTGAAGGGACTCCAGGTGGCGAAGGATGTCGGCGGCCGTGGGCGGCGGCTTCCTGTCCTGCGTCTGGCTCGCCAGTTCAGCGAGCCGGGACCGCACCACCTTGAGGTCCCGCTCACGGCTCGCCAAACGCTCGACGAGAGCGTCGATTCCATCTCCACTTTTTTCGATCGCGAGGCAGAGGTTGGCGATGCTGCCGCTGAGCTTGGACTCCTCCGACTGCAACGCCCGCTGCGACGTCGCGAGGTCGCCACCGGAGGCGTGAAGCTCGAGGACGCGGGCCACGAGCTGCTCCCGGCAGTCGGCAATCGCCATGACCTCCCGCGCCACAGCAGCGACGACAGCCTCGTGGGCCTGCTCCCGGATGCAGGTGGTGCGGTTCCAACACTCGTAGTTTTTGGCACGAGCGCACCGATAGCCCCCCTCGTGGCGCCCCTCGGCGTGCATGGGGCCGCCGCAAATGCCGCACACGAAGAGTGTGGCGAGGAGGCCGCGGGAATCCCTCGCCTTGCCCGAGAGCGGGTGGTCGGAGCCGGTGGGACCAGCAAGCCGCGTCCGACGCCGGTCGATGGCAGCGTTGGCCTCGTACCAGACGTGGTCGCTCACAATCCGCAGATGGGGAGCCTGCCGGGTGAGGACCGCGTCGGCGCTATTCCGCACCAGCTTGGAACGGCCGGTCGTCAGCTGCTGCTTGCTGATTCGCTTCCGAAAGGTCTGCTCGCCCCGGTAGTCGAGCCCTCGGATGAACTCGATCACGTTGCGTGCAGACCATTCAGGCTTCTGGCCGTGAGACCCCTTCGAGAACCCGATCGACGTGAGCCACTCCGCAACCGCCCAGGGGGGCTCGTCGCCGGCCACGCGGTCAAAGACTTCGCAGACGATCGGCACCTGATCGGCGTCCGGCTCGTCGTAGTAGGGCCCCTCCGCCGGGGCCGATTCGGTGGCGGGCTTGCTCGGTCGCCGGCGATACCCCACCTTGAGGGCCCCGATCGCTGCACCGCGATCCCAGAGCCCCTGATGGGCCCGCTTGATTCGGGTCCGGTTGTAGTAGTTCGCCCGGGAGTGCGACGACTGGGAGGAGTTCAGCCGCTCGGGCCAGTCCTCGTCGGCCGTGTCGATGTAGTCGGTCGGGCACAGAATCCGAATCCCGGCATCGACGGCCGTATTGAAGAGCTGCCCGGCGAACGTCATGTGCCGATAGAGGCGGCTCGACTCCTCGGCGATGATCACGTCCCACTGCTTGGCCTCGATGCCGGCCCAGACCTCGTTGATGCCGGGGCGGCTCATCCGCTCGCCGCTGATCTCAGCCTCTCGGATGACATCAACGGCCAGCCTGTCGGGCTCGATGTCGCGGGGCAGACTCTCGGCCAGGAAACGCCGGCAGTTGGCGATCTGGTCCTCGGTGCTCGTCTGCCGCTGTTCCTCGGTGGAGTAGCGAGCCTGAATCAAGACCCTCAGCGGCCGGCCAGAGGGCAGCACGATCGGCTGTCGGAGGTGCATCATGTGGCACCTCCTTTCCGTCCCCTACCCTGCCCTTGGCGGCCCTTCCGACGGGTGGTGCCGGAATTTGCGCCGGGGGGTGGGCGCTTTCGCGGTTTTTTCCGAGTGAAACCCTGTTTGTTCGATCCCTGTCGAGGGTACTGAACCGGCTGCATCATCCGCGATGGCGGGAAATGGAGCTGTTTTTTGTTGCTCGTGCCGCGGCGTGCCGCCGTCTGCGTGCGTGCGCGACGTCGGATTTGACGTCGCTTTCAGAGGGACAGCCCGGATCAGTCAGCTCCGCGGATGACCTTTACCCACTCGATCTCCAGGCGAAATGGGCCGGGATTCTTGTCGCTGAGCATGACTCCGAGCCCATTGATCTGGCCAGGATCGACTGGCCCCATGCCGGCAACGACCCGACCGAAAGACGTCGGCTCGAACTGGCCCAGCGGCACGTGGATCTCCTGCCACTGATCTTTCTCAGTGGGGAGGCTAGCCCGGTACGAAAAAGCCATGCGGCGAGACTTGGTATAGAGGTTCACCATGTACTCCCGACCGTCACCCTTCACGCGGATCACCAGCGTATCGCCAGACTTGATGTCGAGGGTCGTTGGCTTGGTCCGCACTGACGTGAAGCCACCGTTGTTTTCCAACGACAGATTCCCGGAGAACTCCATCGTCCGGGCGTCGCTGATCCGGAATCGGCCTTGCGAGACTCCTCCCATCACGCCGTCGTTCACCGCCTGCCACAGCCGCGTGGACTCAGGGGTGGTGAAGTCGAGCAGGGGCCGAAGCAGTTTTGGATCCTGATTCGCCACGAGGCCTCCCATTGCGATCAAGACCGCGATTATGAGCTCCTGCATTGCTCTCTCCTCTTGCCAGCAGCGATTAAAAACACCATCTTTATCGTAGAGCATACTGGCAGACATCAGCCCCGCACGGTATTGCCCTCGGCCAACGAGCCTCGAATCACCTCGCGATCCCAGCAAGAGAACTTCATCCATGCGCCATCGCCATGCCGGATTCACGCTCGTCGAGCTCCTCGTGGTGATCGCCATTATCGGCACGCTCGTGGGACTGCTCCTGCCCGCCGTTCAAGCGGCCCGCGAAGCGGCGCGGCGGTCGCAGTGCTCCAACAACCTCAAGCAGATGTCGCTGGCCCTGCTGAACCACGAATCGGCCAAGAAAAAGTTCCCCCCTTTCAGCATCTTGCCGCGCACGTCGACGTTCGATCCCTTCTCGGCTCAGGTGCGGCTCCTCCCCTATCTCGAGCAGGGAAATATCGCCGCCCTCATCGACGTCAGTGGCCAGGTGCCGTTCACGGCCCACCCGGAAGTCGCCCAGATGCGGATCGGGCAGTTCATCTGCCCGTCGGAGCCCAACGACAAGCAGCGCGTCACCCCCACGCTCATCCACTATCCACTGAACTATTGCTTCAACGAAGGGACGTGGTTCATCTACGATCCCGGCAGCGACACCGTCGGCGACGGCTCTTTCGCTCCGAATCGCAGCTACCGGATCGCCGACATGGTCGACGGCACGACCAAGACGCTCGCGATCGCCGAGTGCAAGGCCTACCAACCCAACCTGTGGGATTCATACACCCCCTCGGCCCTCAACGTCCCTGCGCCAGCCACGCCTACGGCGCTGGCGACCTATTTCGGCGGCACATTCGATTTCAACGGCCACACCGAGTGGGTCGAGGGTGATGTCCACGAGACTGGTTTCACGACCACGTTCCCCCCGAACGCGAAGGTGACCTACGTCAACGGGGGTGTCACCTACAGCATCGATCTGACGTCATCCCGAGACGGTGAATCGACCACGACCCCCACCTACGCGGCTGTCACGGCCCGCAGTTTCCACCCCGGCATGGTGATGACCGCCATGATGGACGGATCGGTGAACGCCGTTTCGGATGACATCGATCTGACCGTCTGGCGGGCGGCTGGCACGAAGGCTGGCGGCGAGGCCCTCTCGCTCCCTTGACGCTCGTCATCGAACCGAGTGGCCTCGTTCCTGCCCTGGTGTTCCCCCCGGAGATTCCACGTGTCGAGAACAACCGCCGGGATTCTGGCAACGGTGGCATTGGTCGCGATCTTGGGCTGCGGATCACTGGCTTGGTGGTGGCTCCGCCCAGCCGTGAATCCCGGCGTCGATGAAGGCCGAGCGATCGCAGAGGCTTTTCTTGCGAGCCTCCGCGCGGGAAGCCCGAAGGAGGCCTGGGAATCGACGACCGCCGAGTTCAAGAGCGCCGAGGGGCGGGAAAAGTTTGTTGCCCGCGTGAAGGCGCATCCGTGGCTCCTCGAGCCAATGGAGTACAGTTCTTCCCAAGAGGTGAAGGTGACCGACGTCGACAGGCTCGAGTTCGTGTTCACCGGTGCGAAATCGGGTAAGCCGGTGCGGATGGTCTTGGGGCACGAGCAGGGGCAGTGGAAGGTCGATCGCCTTTCGCACTGACCGCTCTGGAGAGCACCATCCCGCGCCAGCAAGGGACACAGAATCGATGCCCGCGCCGATCCTTTCGCGACGTGGCTGGCTCCTGACGGCAACGCTCGCTGTCGCCGGCCAGCGCCTCTCCGCCCACGACCTCGACTCGACCTGGCCCGCCGAGCGGATCGTCCGCGCCCAGATCAGCGGCGTGGCCGTCGATTCCGAGGGGCGGGTGCTGGTTCTCAACCGGGGCGAGAACCACTGGATGCCCCAGGGCGCCTTCAAACGCCAGAAGATCAAGCAGCCGGCCGTCCTCGTCATCGACGCCGCCACCGGCCGGAACGTGGCGAGCTGGGGGGCGAACACGTTCATCATGCCCCATCAGATCGTCGTCGGCCCCGATGGCCATGTGTGGATCGTCGATGTCGGTCTCCATCAGGCGATGGAGTTTGACGCCGACGGAAAAAAACTCCGCACCATCGGCGGGCCGAAGGTGCGGTTCAACATGCCCACCGATCTGGCTTTTCTCTCCGACGGGTCGTTCATCGTCTCAGACGGCTATGTGAACAGCCGCGTGGTGAAGTTTTCACCGGAGGGCCGACTACTCGCCGCGTGGGGCACGAAGGGGACACGACCGCTCCAGTTCAACGTTCCGCACAGCGTTGCTGTCGATGACCGGGATCGGATCTACGTGGCCGACCGGGAAAACGATCGGATTCAGATCCTTTCTGCCGAGGGGGAGCTCTTGGGCGAATGGACCGACGTCGACAGACCCGTCACGGTACGGTTCGCGGCTGGCTCGCTTTTCGTCCTCTCGAATCTCGACGCCGACAAAGGAATCGTGCGCCGGCTCGATCTCCAGGGGCGGGTTCTCGACACCTTCCACACCAAGCCCACCGGCACGACCGAAGATTTCGAATGGCCGCACGGCATGGCCGTGGCCGACGGCGGGCGGGATGTGTACGTCGGCTTCACACTCACCGGTCGAAGAGTGCAGCGCTATCGGCGCGCCGGCAGCGGCGACGCCCCGGCAGACCGGCCGCCGCCGTGATCGCTCCTGCCTGAAAACTTGAACGACCCTGTCAGAATGAGGGACCGGCGTCAGCCACGCGATCACCGGCTCGCCGGAGGGCCCGTCACACGTCGCGCGGCAGCATCTCGGCATAGGCACCCGTCAACAGATCGGTGGCGGCGATCCCAAGCCGGGCCATCAGCTCGGCGGCAATCTGATGCCCCTCCGACTCCGGCTGGCCGTCGTGGAGGACCACCTCCAATTCGACAAAGCTCCCCAGCCCGACGACCTCGTCGAGATGGATTCTCGTCTGCCCCACGAGGCACAGCGTCCGCGTCTTCTCCACGAGCTGTGTCACGCCATAAGCCCGCTCGAGGATAACGCGAAGCGCAGCCGGATCAGCGACCGCGGCCAGCCGATAGTCCGATCGCTTGCTCCCTGCGGTGTCAGGCCGGTCATACCAGATCAACTCGCTCCCCCCCGAGCCGAGTTCCCGGAGCTTGAGCCGGCCATGGGGGCATCCAAAAAATGTGTCACGCTGGTGAACCGTCTCTGGCGGAGCATCGCTCAAGCGGCGTGCCAGCGCAGCAATCGCTGGGTCATGCACCCGCGCCTTGATCTCGACATTCGTCGGCATAGCTCGACCCCTTCAGCGTCTCATCAGCGTTTCAAGGCGAGCACCAACACCCCCGCCCCCACCATCAGGATCCCCGTCCATTCGCGGACACTGGGCCGCTCGTGGAGAAAGAGGACGGCGAACACCGCGACGAGGAGCACGCTGAGCTTGTCGACCGGGGCCACCTTCGACGCCTCGCCGATCTTGAGCGCCCGGAAATAGCAGACCCATGACACACCAGTGGCGGCCCCGGAGAGTGTCAAAAAGAGAAGCGTGCGATGGGGGAGCGTAAGTGGATTTTGCCACTTGCCGGTCGTCACCACGAACATCGACAGGAGCACGAGGATCACGGCCGTCCGCACGAGGGTGGCGAGATCGGAATCGATTCCCTCGAGGCCGATCTTGGCGAGGACCGCCGTCAGCGCAGCAAACACGGCCGAGAGCAGCGCCCACATGAACCACGTCGATGATGATTCCATCAACTGCTCCTCAAGCAGACATTACCCCGGACCGAATCAGCGGCCTAGCATAACGCCTTCACCGCGCTGCTCAGAGAGCCGCCACCCGAACCCCGTGGCTGCTCGTCATGGCTTGCTGTCTTCGTAGA
>JBAWVV010000206.1:0-7660 GCA_037147115.1 Planctomycetia bacterium
CCATACCACCGCCACCCATGCCACCCATCATCCCGCCGCCCATGCCACCGCCCATGCCACCCATGCCACCACCCATGCCACCGCCTCCCATCCCCACCGGGATGACGAGGTCAGCCACCGGATAGACCTTGATGATCATGTTCTCGGCAGCCTTCTCCTTGGTGGTGATCAGCATCACCTCGTCCTTGATGAGATAGGTGAGATCGATCTCGCCGAGGAGGAGCCGCAGCGCCGAACGGAGCGACACGCCGGAGATGTTCTTCGTCACGGGGGTGTCGAGATCGAGCCCCGCATCATCGAGGGCTTTCTGGTCGAGCTCGATGGGGATCCCCTGGGAATCCTTGATCTGGGCGATCACGTCACGGAGCGAGGTCTCGTTGAACTCGAAGTTCTCGACCGGCTTGTCGAGGGCCTCGTAGATTCGTTTTTCGGCGCTCCCGGGATTGCCGAGATCGACCGACTTGTACTTCTCGCGGAGCCGCGTGATCTCCTGCCAGCGTGCGGCACTGGGGTAAATGATCGGCGGCTCGTCCGGGAACGGGATCGAGGCGACGTCGGCCAGATGGAGGACATCCATGAACCCACGCTGGGTATCGCGGCGGATCCGGACGTTCTCGGTGTCGTAGTCGAGGATTCGGGCGACCAGCGGCGCGGTGACGGCGAACTCCCGGGCCGTCATCGGGACGCCACGGTTGGCGTACAGCGGCGGCGCCTGCTCGGCGATCTCCTTGGCGACGATCCGTTCCGCCTCGGTGAACTTGTCGGTGGGCTGTTGGTACCCGACGCGGATCCCCTCTTCGACGAGGGCGTGATAACGCTCGGAGAGCTGCTTGATGCGGTCTTCGCGACGCCGCAGTTCGCCGTCGAGTCGGGCGCGTTCCTGGGCGATGGCGTGGTTGCGGTCGGCCACGAGGGCCCGCTCGGCCCGCTCGCGCGAGCGGACGATTGAGTCGCGGATCGAGATCTCGATCTGCCGGCAGAGCCGATCGCGAGTCGCCGTGTCGAGGTCTTCGGCGGCGAGCACCTGACGCTGGAGATCCTTCAGATCGACACGCGTCCGGTCGGGATCGACCGTGCAGGTCTGGCGGGCCGTTCGGAGTCGCACGGCCACTTCCTGCTCGATCTGTTGGGCACGCACCTTTCGCATCCGTGCGAAGTCAGCGAGCTCACTCTGCTGCTCGCCGGTAGCGAGATCGCCTTCGGCAGGAGGAGCGCCATCGGGGAAGGTCGCTTCCACCGGCGGGAGGCCAGGGCCCCCGAAGCCGACGACGGTGTCACCTGGGGCAGGAAGGGGATCCCCTTCGGGAGCGTCGCTGCCGTCACCACCGGCCTGCTGGGCCTGCTCCTCCTCGAACAGCCCCTTCTGGGCCGCGGTGAACATCACCCAAGCATCGACGTTGTCGGGATCCTTGCGGAGCGAGGCATAGGCCAGCCGCATCGCCGAACCATGCGCCCCGGAAGCCTCCGCCTGCCGGGCCATCTTCACCAGGGCCGTGGCCTCCCCCCGAATCACGTTCCGGGTGACGTTGAGCCCTTCCCGGCCGAGCGTCGGCAGGTAGACGCCGTCGGTCTCGCGGGCATTGCGGTAGAGCTCCTCGACGTAGGCATTCTCGGGGATCGGTGCCGCGGCGGGGATCACAACCTCGGTCTGGTGCTGCCGCACGGCGCCATCTCGCGGGGCGGCCACTTCGAGCACGAAGTCGAGGCGGGCGCCCTCGAGGCCACCCTCCACGAGGAGAATGGAATCGCGGTCGGCACGCAGCGGCGGGAGATTGCCCGGAAGCATGCGAAGCCGGGCATCGGGGGCCTCAGCGGAGAGCACGACATCCTCGGGCCAGGCGACCGGCTGGACGGCCGCGATGGCGATCCGCGCACCGGCATCGGAGGGGGAGATGGTGGCGTCGGGAACAATCAGCATTCCCCCGGTCGCGTTGGCGATCGCCGCCAGGCTCGGCCAATTGACCGCCGGCCCGACGCCAACGGCCGAGACACTGATGCGCTTGTTCTTCAGGATCGTCAGCAGATGGCGAAATTCGGCCGTGTCGACCCCTGCGATCCCCGGTCCGTCACCGATGTAGATGATGGAGCGCGGCGCCGGCGAGGCCTCGAACCGCTCGGCAGCCCCCTCGAGTACGGCCACCATGTCGGTCGACCCGAGCGGCGTGCGGACTTCAAGCGCGGAGAACGCGGCCCGGCTGCCCGGCGACCGCGGGCCGGAGAACTGCTGGGAGAGGGGCACGCAGGAGATGTCGGCGGCGGCGACGAGGAACCGGTCGTCGTCACGGGCCTTGTCAAGAAGGGCGGTGACCACCCGCGCGGCGTTGGTGCGGTGCTCCCCCGACTGATTTGCCGACGTATCGACGAGGACGACCACATCGGCCGGTGCCGAGGTGTCGGCCAACGCCGTGGGGCGCAGGCCGATCGCCGAAACCGGCAGCGACGCTTCGTCACGCTGGAAGGTTTCGACGAACGTCACCGTGACGCCGTCATCGGCGGCCATGGCCAACGGCATCAGCGCCAAAGCGCCGATGAACAGGGAGACGGTCGCCGGGAAAATGGGCTTCGACATGGTCCCTCCAGAAGGGCCAGATGCGTCATGCAACCTCGGCCTCTCGTGGAAGCATATTTACTCCCCCCCGTTACTGCCAACGCCGATCTCCCCGGGATTCGCCCACTTTTCGAAGATTGTTCCCGGCGGTCGGGGCGCGGAGTGATCGGAAGCGACCGATGTGCCCCGGTGTTTTCCTCCTTCGCCAGCCGCTCCGGAAGAGTGGGATCGCGGTCTCGGTGGGGGTGAAAATCGCCGGCGGAGACGATGTTGGTGCGGCGGGCACTGGCCGCCATACTCGGTTTCGTGCCTGGATGTGCCGTCGACGAGCCTTGTCCTGAGGGATGCCATGACACGATCGCTGGGGTCGCCTCTGCCTGTGCCCTGCTCGGTTGCGATGCTGGGATGGCTCGGGTTGACGCTCGTGGGGGGAGGCCTGCACCCCTTCGTCGGCACGGCTTTGGCCCAGGGGGTGGCCCTGCCCGTCCCCAGCACGGCCGTCGGGACCGACGTTTCCCGGGGCGGCCCTGCGGCATCGCCGACCGACGTGGCGAGGGGCTTTACGCCCGAAGAGCTCACCAACATCGCCGTCTACGACGCGGTCAATCGGAGTGTCGTCAACATCAATACCAAGGCGACGGTGTCGGCCGGCCTGTTTCTCTTCGAGGTCCCTTCCGAAGGGGCCGGATCGGGGATCGTCGTCGACAAGCTCGGCCACGTGCTGACAAACTACCACGTCGTCGAGGGGGCAAAGGAGATCCAAGTGATGCTCTACGACGGCTCGTCGCATGCCGCCACGATCGTCGGCCACGATCCCGCCACGGATGTCGCGGTCATCCGTGTGGCAGCCCCGGTGGAGGTCCTCGAACCGGTTCACTTCGGAAGCTCCAGCGATCTCCGAGTTGGGCAACGCGTGTTCGCGATCGGCAATCCTTTCGGCCTGGAGCGGACGCTGACGACCGGAATCATCTCCAGCCTCAATCGATCGCTGCCGGCGAGGAATGGAAGGACGATCAAAGCGATCATCCAGACCGACGCGGCCATCAATCCGGGCAACTCCGGTGGCCCGCTCCTCGACAGCTCGAGCCGGCTGATCGGCATGAACACAGCGATCGCCAGCCGCACCGGCCAGAGCTCCGGGGTGGGATTTGCGATTCCCGTCGGGACGCTTGCGCGGATCGTGCCCCAGCTGATCGAGCGGGGAAAGGCGATCCGTGCCGATGCCGGCATCGCCAGGGTCTATCAAACCGACCATGGCCTCCTGGTCGCTTCGCTCGTTCCCGACGGCCCGGCGGAGCACGCCGGTATGCGGGGCTTCAAGGTGGTGCGGGAACGTCGTCGGCAGGGGCCTTTCATGGCCGAAACAGAACGGGTCGATCGCAGAGGGGCCGACCTGATCGTCGCCGTTGCTGGTGTGGCAGTGAAAAATGCCGACGACTTCCTTTCGCAGGTCGAAACGAGAAATCCGGGGGAAGAAGTGCTCATCACAGTCGAACGGGAAGGGCATCGCCTCGATCTGCCGGTGGTCCTGGCTGCGGAGCGATAGAGAAGCCCTCACAAGGGGGGTGTTGCCGACTGAAAAGGCTCAATTTTAGCCGAGAAAATGCCGAAGAATAATTTTCTCGAACATGCCCGTTGACCCGAGCGTATGGTTTGTTAGATTTCGCTCTCTCGCCCAGCACGTCTGGTCGCCTTCGGGTGGTCAAGACGGGCGGCGAGGTCGTTCATTGACAATTCGGCAGTTGATCTCTTTCAGTTTCGGCCGGCACGCGATTGTGACCGGCACCGACCAGAGAGATCCCAGGAGCGTTGGCGAAGCTTCGGCTTCGTCTTTTCGTTTCTGGGTGATTGGGTCGGGAACAAAGTAGAGAACACAGACAGATTGAGCCTCTTGAGGTTTGTCTAGGCGAAACAGTAGCCCCGGAGCAATTCGGGGTAAATGAAGAACCAACAAATTGAAGGGTTTGATTCTGGCTCAGAATGAACGTTGGCGGCGTGGATTAGGCATGCAAGTCGAGCGAGAACCGTAGCAATACGGGGACAGCGGCGAAAGGGACAGTAATGTGTAGGTACCTACCCCAGGGTCTGGGATAGCTGCGGGAAACTGCAGGTAATACCGGATAATGTCTTCGGACCAAAGGTGTGATTCCACCTTGGGAGGGGCCTACATCCTATTAGCTTGTTGGTGAGGTAACGGCTCACCAAGGCAACGATGGGTAGCGGGTGTGAGAGCACGACCCGCGTCATTGGGACTGAGATACTGCCCAGACACCTACGGGTGGCTGCAGTCGAGGATCTTCGGCAATGGGCGAAAGCCTGACCGAGCGACGCCGCGTGTGGGATGAAGGCCTTCGGGTTGTAAACCACTGTCAACGGGGAGGAAATGTAGGGGGGTACTCCCCTCTATTTGACCTATCTGTGGAGGAAGTACGGGCTAAGTTCGTGCCAGCAGCCGCGGTAAGACGAACCGTACAAACGTTATTCGGAATTACTGGGCTTAAAGGGTGCGTAGGCTGCGCGGACAGTTGGGTGTGAAAGCCCTCGGCTCAACCGAGGAATTGCGCTCAAAACTACCGTGCTCGAGGGAGACAGAGGTAAGCGGAACTCAAGGTGGAGCGGTGAAATGCGTTGATATCTTGAGGAACACCGGTGGCGAAGGCGGCTTACTGGGTCTTTTCTGACGCTGAGGCACGAAAGCCAAGGTAGCAAACGGGATTAGATACCCCGGTAGTCTTGGCTGTAAACGATGAGCACTTGATTGAAGGGTCCTCCATAGCCTTTCAGTCGTAGCGAAAGTGTTAAGTGCTCCGCCTGGGGAGTATGGTCGCAAGGCTGAAACTCAAAGGAATTGACGGGGGCTCACACAAGCGGTGGAGGATGTGGCTTAATTCGAGGCTACGCGAAGAACCTTATCCTAGTCTTGACATGCTTGGATTAACCCTGTGAAAGCAGGGCCACGCCTTCGGGTGGAACAAGCACAGGTGCTGCATGGCTGTCGTCAGCTCGTGTCGTGAGATGTCGCGTTAAGTCGCTTAACGAGCGAAACCCTTGTCACTAGTTGCCAGCACGTAATGGTGGGGACTCTAGTGAGACCGCCGGTGTTAAACCGGAGGAAGGTGGGGATGACGTCAAGTCCTCATGGCCCTTATGACTAGGGCTGCACACGTCCTACAATGGCACGCACAAAGGGATGCAAACTCGCGAGAGCCAGCAAATCCCAAAAAACGTGCCCTAGTTCGGATTGCAGGCTGCAACTCGCCTGCATGAAGCTGGAATCGCTAGTAATCGCGGGTCAGCATACCGCGGTGAATGTGTTCCTGAGCCTTGTACACACCGCCCGTCAAGCCACGAAAGTGGGGGGCATCCGAAGTCGCTGAGGTAACCGCAAGGAGCCAGGCGCCTAAGATGAACTCTGCGATTGGGACTAAGTCGTAACAAGGTAGCCGTAGGGGAACCTGCGGCTGGATCACCTCCTTTCTAAGGATATCGCCAACGCGAACTTTTAAGTTCGCCGAGGCAACCCCTTGTGAAGCGGTTGAAAGGCCACACTTCGGTGTGAATGTTCAACCAGGAATCTTGGGGATCAAAAGATTGTGGAGACGATCGTGCCCGAGCCATTCTGTCGCCTGAAACATGGCTACGGAATTTGTGCAAAGGAAGCCGCCGAAAGAGACTGTGAACTGGCTGGAGCGATCCTGCTGGTGAAGCAACACTGCCAAAAAATCATTGAATTTTGACCCGTTGGGGCTCGGCCGAGCTCCAACGGGTTTTTTATTTGATTCATGCGTTCTGCGGGACGCAAAAGCCGTTGTGGCGTGCGACCCCTTTCGCCATGCCAATCGCGAGGTAGGATTTTGCTGCGGGCGTTGGCGATGCCGCGAGCCACTCAAGCCGCTTTTTCCATGGGCTCTTCAGAGGGTTTTCGAGGCGTGGTGTCGCCATCACACAAAGAGGACAAGCATGACAAGCATCACAAACCATTCTGTTTCAGCGATAGCCGGCGTGTTCCCGCCGGCTATTTCCGAGGCAACGGTGATGACGGTCTGGCCATCGGTTGCGTCCACATCGCTGGGGCAGTGGCTGGGACGCCTGTATCGAATTCGCACCGGCTGGGGGCCAATTTCCGTGGGGCGACTGGCGTTGCTGGCCACGATTCCTCTGGGATTGATGATGTATTTTTCAATGCGGATGCCGTGGGCCATTCGCCGCTACCGTCTCACCAATCGCCGGGTGATTGTGGAACGCGGAATCAACCCGAAGGTGGAGCAGTATGTGGATCTGGATCGCTTTGACGCGATCGATCTATTCGTCAAGCCTGGTCAAGAGTGGTATGCCGCTGGCGATCTTGTGTTCCGTCGAGGCGCCATCGAAACGCTCCGCCTTCCAGGCGTGAGCCGGCCCGAGCCGTTTCGTCAGACGTGTCTCAAGGTGCGGCAATCGTACGTGAGCGTAGTCGCCGCTCAGCCAGGAGTTATCGGGGCGGCATAACACGGCTGTGGCAAAGAACACTCTCGCCTTTTCCGATAGACCGCAGGGAAGCCCACCGTCTTTAAGCGAGTCGCTTCAGCTTTGAAACGCGGCCTGTGCCAACCCACTCCGCGACAAAAATACTGCCGTCCTGACTGAAACAAGCGTCGTGAGGATGCACAAATCTTCCGTCCTGCCACTGGTTGCGATTGCCTCGAATCTGTGTGCCGTCTGGGCCAGTGACCCGTGCCACATCGTCTCCGAGCCGCGCAACAACCTCGTTTTTCTCATTCAAGAGCGTGACTCTCGCGTGCAGTTCGGCCACGACGAGCAGATTGCCTCGCGTCTCGACATTGGCCGGCAGGCCATAGCCTGTGAGCGTTTCTTGATAGGCCCCGTCCATCGTGAAATACTGGAGTGAGTGGTTGGCACGGTCGCAGATAACAATCGACGGTTCGCGGCCTTGCCTCCGATCCACCCACACGCCGTGCGGCGTGTTGAATGTTCCTTCGCCCTTGCCGGGGCCGCCAAAGCACGACTGCCACTTCCCCGCCTTGTCGTATCGGTGAATGAAGAACGCCCCGTATCCGTCGGCCAACAGGAAGCCGCCGTCATCGAGGAATGCAAAGTTGGTGGGCATAAAAC
>JBAWVV010000207.1:0-7641 GCA_037147115.1 Planctomycetia bacterium
GGCCCGCGACTCCCCCCGGCGGGCCGGTTGGGGCTACGATCGCCAGGGGTCGCTTGCCCCTCTCCCTTCGCTCCCCATGCCGATGACCGGACTTGTCTCCGATCCCGCCGCGCTTCTCCATGACACCGGGCCAGGGCACCCGGAAACGCCGGCGCGGGTGAAGGCCGTCCTCGACCGGCTGCAGGGTGACGGCCTCCTCGACGCTTGCGTCGCGCTCGTGTCGCGCCCGATCACCGACGCCGAGCTGCTCCGCATCCACACGCCGGAGTACTTGAGGATCGTGGCGGAGGATGTCGCCGATGGGCTCGTCGTCCTCTCCACCGGCGACACGGCGATCAAGGGACAGCCCTCGCTCGACGCCGCCCGTCATGCCGCCGGGGGGCTCCTCGGCGCGGTCGATGCAGTCTGCACCGGCCGCGTCGCCAACGCCTTCGCGGTCGTCCGTCCCCCCGGCCACCATGCCACGCCGGCGAAGGGGATGGGATTCTGCCTGTTCAACACCGTGGCGCTCGCCGCCCGCCACGCGCAGGCGGTGCACGGCCTCGAACGCGTGCTGATCGTCGACTGGGATGTCCACCACGGCAACGGCACGCAGGATGCCTTTTACGAGGATGCAAGCGTCCTCTTCTTTGACACGCATCAGTCTCCCCTCTACCCCGGCTCAGGGCATGCCGACGAGACCGGCCGCGGCGCGGGGGAGGGGTTCACGATCAATTGCCCCTTCCCCGCCGGCGCCGGCCGGAAGGAGATCGTCGGCGCGTTCCGCGAGCGCCTCGTGCCGGCGGCTGAGCGGTTCCGGCCGCAGCTCGTCCTCGTCTCGGCCGGCTTCGACTCGCGGATCGACGATCCCCTCGGCCGGTTCACCCTCACCGACACCGACTTCGCCGAGCTTACCGGCATCGTCCGGGAGATCGCCGTCCGGCACGCCGGGGGGCAGCTCGTGTCGACGCTCGAGGGGGGCTATGCGCTGACCGGGCTCGCCTCAGCCGCCGCGGCCCACCTCAAAGCGCTGCTGTGAGCCGCTGATACCCCCCGGCCGGCGTCGGCCGAAGGCCACCGAAGGAAGGGCGAAAACGGTTGGGAAACGGCTGAAAACGGCCTCACTGCGGCCGCCCGGGGCGTGGTACGCTCCGGGCGAATGAGGTCCACCGCGCCAGGAGATGCACGCATGAGATCCGCTGCTTCGGTCAGTCGACCTTCCCTCCCCGGACGTCGCCGGATGCTCGCCGCGGCCGCACTGGCCGGAGTCACGGGCTTGGCCGTCTCGGCGTTCCCCGGACAGGGCCTGGCCGCCGAGTCGAAGGTACCGGTGGTCGTCGCCTTTTACGCGACGCCGCTGGAGGAGCCGTGGAACATGGTGATCCACAGGGCGATGGAGATGGAGCAGCAGGCCGGCAAGATCCGCTATAGCTGGAAGGACAACCTCGCGGGTGTCGCCCCGATGGCAGCGGCAATCAGCGCGAGCCTCGCCGAGAAGCCCGACATGATCGTGGCCGACGCCGCCGACGGCGATCAGGAAATCCGCGCCATCGCTGCCGCCAATCCCGGCATCAAGTTCGTCATCGGCACCGCCGCGCAGCCCCAGGCCCCGAACCTGTCGATCTTCGACAGCGATCTGGCGGAGCCGGCTTACCTCTGCGGGATCCTCGCCGGCAGCCTGACGAAGTCGGGGGTCGTCGGCGTCGTCTGCGGAAAGGCAGAGCCGCACGTCAACCGGACGATCAACGCCTTCATCGCCGGCGCCCATGACGCCGGTGCCACGGTGAAGGTGAAGGTGACGTTCATCGATTCCTGGTACGACCCGCCCAAGGCCAAGGCGGCGGCGCTGGCCCAGATCGCGGCTGGTGCCGACGTGATCTACGCCGAGCGCGAGGGGGCGATCGCCGGGGTGAAGGAGAAGGGGGGGTTCGCCTTCGGCAACCTCGTCGACCAGTTTGCCGAGGCCCCCGAATGCGTGATCACCGGCCCGGTGTGGAATATGACGCCGCTGGCCGACTACATCGTTAAGAAAGCGGCGGCCGGCGTGGTGCACGCCGAAGATCTCCAGGACTTCTCGACCCTGGCCCGCGGCGGGGCGGCGCTGGCGCCGTTCCACGGCTGGGAGACGAGGCTTCCGCTGGAGACCCTCGAACTCCTCCGCGAGAAAGACCGGGCCCTCAAGGCGGGGCTGATGACCCTCGAGCAGAACATCTCGACCCCGAAGGGGGATTGAGGGGGGAATCCACGGTTCGCCCGTCAGCCGAGAGCCCCTGCCGCAAGGGAGAAGCCCGGCTCGATCGATTCGACTCCTTTCCCGGCGTACGATTTGTGGGGCTGCATCGGCACCGCTTGGGGGCGGCTGCCATGATGGATGCCGCGTGCCCTCGTGGCGCGGGGCCTTGATGCCTTCGCGATGCGCGCCGTTTGATGAGCCGGCGCTAGCCCTACGGTTCGCTGCGATCGCGGCTCGCTTCCTCGTCTCGGGCCTGCCAACGCTTCCCCCGACGGATCCATTGCCATGCCATCTTTCCGCCCGCTCTTCCCTTGGCTCGTGAACGCCGGCATTGTTCTCGCTCCGGTCGGCTTGCCGGCGGCCGACCCGCCGCAGGCCGACCTCGTCATCGCCGACTTCGAAGCCGACTCCTACGGCGCGTGGACGGTCGAGGGATCGGCGTTTGGAACGGCGCCGGCCCGTGGCGCCCTCCCGGGGCAGATGGCAGTCGACGGCTTCCTTGGAAAGGGGCTCGTCAATTCGTTCCTTGGCGGCGACGACAGCACCGGCACGCTCACCTCGCCGCCGTTCACGATTCAAAGACCCTTCATCAGCTTTCTGATCGGCGGCGGCAACAACCCCGACAAGCTCGCCCTCGAGCTTCTCGTCGACGGCAAAGCCGTCCGCGGCGCCACCGGCGGGAACGACCGGCCGGGGGGAAGCGAGACGCTCATCCGCGAATCGTGGGACGTTGCCGAGCTCACAGGGCAGACCGCCACGCTGCGGGTGATCGATGCCGCGACGGGAGGCTGGGGGCACATCAATGTCGACCAGATCGTCCAGACCGACACGAAGCCGAAGGGGATGCTGAAAGATGCCCGCCGCGAGCTCGTTGCCGAGACTCGCTTCCTCCACATCCCGATCAAGAACGGCGCGGCGAAGCGGGTCGTGACGCTCCTCGTCGATGGCAAGGTCGTGGTCCGCAACGACATCGAGCTGGCCGACGGTGCGCCCGACTGGTGGGCCCCGCTGGAGATCTCGGCCTGGAAGGGGAGAAGCCTCGCCCTCGTCGTCGACAAGCTCGCCGAGGACTCTGCCGCGCTTGCTTCCATCAAGGAGACCGACACGTTCCTCGGGCCCGGCACGATCGATCCTCTCTACGCCGAGCCGCTCCGCGGGCAGTTCCACTTCTCCCCACGCCGCGGCTGGAACAACGACCCCAACGGCCTCGTGTTCTTTGAAGGGCAGTACCACCTCTTCTTCCAGCACAATCCCTACGGCTGGGGCTGGGGCAACATGCACTGGGGGCATGCGGTGAGCCGGGATCTTGTCCACTGGGAAGAGCTCGGCGAGACCCTCGCTCCCGACGCGATGGGGCCGATGTTCAGCGGCAGCGCCGTCGTCGACTGGAAGAATACGAGCGGCTTCGGCAAGGAGGGCAAGCCGCCCGTCGTCCTCATCTACACCGCCGCCGGCAATCCGGCCGTGCAATGCCTCGCCCACAGCACCGACGGCCGCACGTTCACGAAGTTCGAAGGCAATCCGGTCGTCGGGCAATTCACCCCCGGCAACCGCGACCCGAAGGTTTTTTGGCACGAGCCAACGCAGCAGTGGGTGATGACGCTCTATGTGGAGGAGAAGGCACCGAACGGACCGGTGGTCCACACGATCCGCTTTCTTTCGTCCCCCGATCTCAAGACCTGGACGAGCCAGAGCACGACCGAGGGCTTTTTTGAGTGCCCCGACTTCTTCGAGCTGCCCGTCGACGGTGAGGCCGCGAACAAGAAATGGGTGCTCCTCGGGGCGAGCAGTGAATACCAGGTGGGATCATTTGACGGGAAGGCGTTCACGCCAGAGACGTCGAAATTGCCGGGGCACCGCGGCCGGGGCTTCTACGCGGCGCAGTCGTTCAGCGACATCCCGGCCAGCGACGGCCGGCGGATCCTCATCGGCTGGTTTCAGACCGAGACGCGCGGCATGCCCTTCAACCAGTCGATGACCGTTCCGCTCGAACTCGGGCTCGTCTCGACCGCCGCCGGCCCGCGGATGACGTTCACGCCGGTCGAGGAACTGAAATCCCTCCGCACTGGTTCAAAGCGAATCGCGCTCGAGGTCCTCAAACCCACCGACCCCAATCCCCTGGCTGGCGTCCCGGCGGAGCTTGTCGAGATCCGGGCCGACTTCGAGCCCGGCGGTGCGGACGTGGTGTTCACCGTCCGCGGCGTCGAGGTCGGGTGGGAATCGAAGACGGAGGAGATCGTCGTCAACGGCCATCGCGCCGCCGCGCCGCTGCGGGGCGGCCGCCAAAAGATCGTCATCCTCGCCGACCGCACCGGCCTTGAAGTCTTTGCCAGTGGCGGCCTGACGATCGTCCCCATGCCGGTGAATCTCCGCGCTGATGACCTCGTTTCCGGCGTGAAGGCAATCGATGGCCCGGTCCGTTTTCACTCCCTCGAGATCCATAAGCTGGAGTCGGCATGGCCCAAGGGAGCGAAGGGGCCCGATCGATGAACGCACCGGCACTGCTCTCGATGGAGGGGATCGCCAAGAGCTATCCCGGCGTGCAGGCGCTTGCCGGCGTGAATCTGGCGCTTGGGCGCGGCGAGGTCCTCGCCCTTCTCGGCGAGAACGGTGCCGGGAAGAGCACGCTCATGAAGATCCTCGGCGGCGCCGTCCGCCCCGACGCCGGGCGGATCGTCATCGACGGCGTCGAACAGCCGATCCGCTCGCCCCTCGACGCCCGCGGTGCGGGCATCGCCGTGATCCATCAGGAGTTCAACCTCGTCCCGGCCCTCGGTGCCGCCGACAACATCTTCCTCGGCCAGGAGGTCGCCCGCGGCCCCGCCGGCCTGGCGTGGATCGATCGCGGCGCCCAGCGCCGCCGCGCCCAGGCCCTCCTCGCCCGGCTCGGGGCCGACTTCGATGCCGATGCCCCCTGTCGCTCCCTCTCGGTGGCAAGGCAACAGCTTGTCGAGATCGCCAAGGCGCTCGCCGCGGGGGCCCGGATCCTCGTCATGGATGAGCCGAGCGCCGCACTGACGACACCAGAGGTCGCCGCCCTTCATGACGTCATCCGCGAGCTGAAACGGGAAGGGACGGGAATCGTCTACGTCAGCCACAGGCTCGAGGAGATCGCCGCGGTCTGCGACCGGGTGGAGGTGCTCCGCGACGGCCGGAATGTCGGCGGCGCCCCCGTCGCCGCCGTCAACCGTGGCGACCTCATCCGGATGATGGTCGGCCGCGCACTCGTCGAGGAGTTTCCCAGCCGCAGCCGCACTCCCGGCGAGGTCCGCCTCGTCGTCGAGGGGCTCGCCCGCGGCACGGCCGTGCGCGGCGTGTCGTTCGCGGCCCGGGCCGGCGAGATCTTGGCGCTCACCGGGCTTGTCGGCTCGGGCCGCACCGAGGTCCTCCGGCTCCTGTTTGGAGCCGACAGGCGCGATTCCGGCACGATCCGCCTCGATGGGAGGCCGGTCGACCCGCGTTCCCCGCGCGCGGCGATCGCGGCCGGCATCGGGCTGTTGCCGGAGGACCGCAAGCTCCAAGGGCTCGTCCTCGGGCTATCGGTCCGGGAGAACTTTTCCCTGCCAAACCTGGCCCGGTTTTCCCGCGCTGGAGTCGTTTGCCGCAGCGAGGAGCAGAAGGCCTGTGCGAGCTCGATCGCGGCGCTGCGCATCAAGACACCGCGGCAGGAGACGGCCGTCCGCGGGCTCTCCGGTGGCAATCAGCAGAAGGTGGTGCTCGCCAAGTGGCTCGAGCACCATTGCGAGGTGCTCCTCTTCGACGAGCCGACGCGCGGCGTCGACGTCGGGGCAAAGGTGGAGATCTACCAGCTCATGAACGACCTCGCCGCTGCCGGAAAGGTGGTCGTGATGGTCAGCTCTGATCTTCCGGAGGTGCTGGGGATGGCCGACCGGATTCTCGTCATGCACGATGGGCGGATCACCGGACGAATCGACGACGCCGCGAAAGCCACGCAGGAATCGATCATGGAGCTGGCCGTCACATGACACACGACTCTCCCGCCACCGTTCCGGGAAGCCCTACCGAGGGGAGCCCGAAGGGACACTGGCTGCCGAGCGCCTTCTCGAACCTCGGCATGACCTGGGTGCTCCTCGGCCTGTGTGTCCTCTTCAGTGCGCTCACCTGGAGCGAGCAGCAGCCGGGGGGAGCGGCGGCGGCCCGCGGCGTCGCCGACGATATCCTCGCCGCCCATGCCCCAGCCCCACGCGTCCTCGTGGCGGTGAGAGGGCAGCCGGATGACGTCGCCTATGCCGACACGCTCGCGGAGATTCTCCGTGAGCGGGGCGCGACGGTCGTCGGCGTCGTCAAGGGGGAGCCGAAGGAGGCCCGCGCGGCGCTCGTTGCCGCCAATGCCGCCGGGGCCCCGCTCGACGTCATCGCCGGGAGTGCAGCCAGCGCCGCTTGGGCGCTGTTTTCCGACCTGCCGGCCGATTTCCCGGCGCTCGAGGATCCCTCCATCATCCAGCCGCGCCCTTACGCCTGGCCGAACTTCCTCAAAATCGAGAACCTCCTCAACATCGCCAACCAGATCGCGGTGATCGCGATCCTCGCCGTGGGGATGACGCTCGTGATCATCACCGGCGGGATCGATCTCTCCGTCGGGAGCCTGATCGCGCTTGCCTCAGTGGTGACAGCGGTCCTCGTTCGGGATTTCGCCGGCGGCGTCGAGGCGGGCGCGCTCGGCATGCTGCTTGCCGGCCTCGGCGGCGTGGCGGTCGGGGCACTTGCCGGAGCGGTGTCGGGGGGAGTGATCGTGGGCTTTGGGATTCCCCCCTTCATCGCCACGCTCGCAATGATGCTCGTGGCCGGCGGCGGAGCCTCGATGCTCGCCAAGGGGCAGAGCGTCTACCAGGTGCCCGACGCCTTCATGTGGCTCGGCCGCGGGGCCGACCTCGGGCTCCCCAACGCCGTCGTTCTCGTCCTCCTTCTCTACGGAGTTGCCCACTTCGTGATGACGCGGATGACGTTCGGCCGCTGGCTCCTCGCCGTTGGCGGCAATCGGGAGGCGGCGCGGCTTTCGGGGGTGCCGGTGGCGGGAACACTCCTGGCCGCCTTCATCCTCTCCGGGGCCCTGGCTGGCCTCGGTGGGGTGGTGATGGCCTCGCAGCTCAAGAGTGGCTCGCCGAACTTCGGTCAGATGTACGAGCTCTACGTGATCGCTGCAGTGGTTGTCGGTGGAACAAGCCTTGCCGGCGGCGAGGGGAGCATGATCGGGACGCTCGTCGGGGCGCTGATCATCGCCGTGATCCAAAACGGCATGAACCTCGTCGGCATCGAAAGCTACACGCAGCGCGTCGTCCTCGGCGGCGTGATCCTCGCCGCGGTGCTCCTCGACCGGCTCCGGCGCCGGTGAGTACAATTTCCCCATGCTCAGCCAGGAAACCCTCGACGCCTACCGCCGCATGACCCCCGGGGAACGGCTGGCGATC
>JBAWVV010000208.1:0-7634 GCA_037147115.1 Planctomycetia bacterium
AGGCGGCGATCGTCGAGGGCGGCGAGAAACGCCGCGACCGGAAGAACGTCGATGCCGTCCTCGGTGCGCTGCGGTCGATCGCCGAGATAGACGATCACCCGTCGCCCCAGCCCCGCCAGCCCATTGATCGCCCGCAGTCCGGCGAAATCTCTGGAAACAAGCGACGTCTTCGCCTTTGCTTCCACGGCTGTAAACCGTTTGCCTGCCTGGATCAGGAAGTCGACCTCGATCTGCCCCTCCGTCGGCGCCCAGTACCACAAACCGTCGAAGGGATGGCCCGAGCCACTGGCAGGCTCGCCATAAGCACGGAGCAGTTGCCCAATCCATCCCTCGAACAGCGGCCCCCGCTCGGCGGCCGTGGGGGGATGAAACTCCCGCTTCACAGCCCGCACGACGCCGCTATCGACAAAATAGAGCTTCGGATGGCGTCGTTCCTTGACCCGCAGCCGCGCTTCGTAGCCCGGCAGGAGCCAGGCCAGATGCGTGTCGGCAAGGATGCCGAGATAGCCCTCGACCGTCGTGCGGGCCACGCCGGCATCCCGCGCGAGCCCCGCCACAGAAAGCACCTGGCCATGAAAAACCGCCGCCACCGGGAGAAACCGGGCGAAGCCGGGAAGATTGCGGACGAGCGACTCGGCCTGGATCTCTTCCTTGAGATACATCTGCCCATAGGCCTCAAGGGCCTCGCGCCGATCGGGGGCGGCCCAGATCACCGGCAGACTCCCATGGCGGAGCACCTCGGCGAGATCAAAATCGGCCCCCAGCTCCCGCGGCAGGAGCGGGAACATCTGCCGGTGGAGCGCCCGGCCGGCGAGGAGATTCGTGCCAGCCTGCTTCAGCTTGCGGGCACTCGACCCGAGGAGGACAAACCGCATCTGTCGGTCCTCGATGAAGCGGTGCACTTCATTGAGCAACCCCGGAATCCGCTGGATCTCATCGACGACGACGGTCGACCGACGGGGAAGCGTGCGCAGTTCGTTGGCAAAAAGGCCCGGCTCGCGGAGGAACGACTGATAGAGCCCCTCGTCGAGCAGATCGATCCGTGGGGCGTCCGGAAGCATGCTCCGCGCCCAGGTGCTTTTTCCCGAGCCACGCATGCCAAACAGAAAAAAACTCCTCTCCCGAGGAGGCATGAGGATGCGATCATATGGCCGCTTATCAACCATGCCGTCATTTATACCGGAAAAACGACGGCGAGGCTACGGGATCCCGAATTCGGGATGAAACCAGAGCGCATGCGGAGAGAACCCTGCCTGGCTTCGTTGGCTGTGGAAAAAACCATCCATGCCCCCTGGACTGAAGACGGCCCGCTCGGTCGACAGGTGGAAGAACAACCTTCCAAAGAGACGGATGGCGTTTCCTGCGGTCGACCGGGTGGAAAAAGGTCAGGGAGAACTTTACCCATGGACAGCAGGGGCGCGTGCGGCGGCCACATCGGGCTTTCACCAGCCGCTCACCCGTCAGGGTCGTCGATGAGCTGCTGGAGCCGGGTGGCGTGCTCGGGGACGAGCCTGGGGAGCCACGAGGCGTCGATGAGGCCTAGCGTGACCAGGTCGCGAAGGTGGGTGCGATCCTTGTCTCGATACGAGTTCAGCTTCATTCGCACCAGCGCCTCAAGCGTCACGATTGCGTAATCATCCGCCGCCACCTGCTCGGTGACATCGGCCGTGGGGAGTGGATAGCTGTCGCGGACCTTTTCATTGGCAAAGAGGAGATGGATCGCGTCGCGCGGGCTCCCCTGCGGGCCGTCGAGGAAACACTCCACCCCCATCACGGTGGCGTGCACGAAGCCCACTCCTTCGAGTGCCGTCTCGATGGCGGGCAGGTCGCTGCGACGGACGAGGATGTCGACATCCTGCGTGTTGCGGACGGCGGCCCGATCGACACGCGCGACCCACGCGGCGACCGCATTGCCGCCAGCGACGGCATAGGGGATCCCCGCTTTCTCCAGGGCGGCGGTGGCCCGCAGCGCCCGATCGCGAACGGCTTGCACGGCCTCGATCATCCTTTGCCAGGAGAAGGGCTTGAGCTCGATGGCCACAGTGAACGAGCCTCCGGGGAGATGGACCGAATCCCGGCCGGGCGACTCTCCTGAGAAAGTCTACCTTGGCCCCGCGCTCGGACGAAAGCCAAGCTGAGGGGCTGGCGACTTGGGCACCCCCGGTCCGGTGGACTCACGCGCCGTAGGGGATCCGAATCCGCGGATCCCGGGAGTCGAAGTGGCGGTCGCAGAAACGCGTTAGAGGAAATCGATCAGCACATCGCTGTCGATCACCCCCTTCATGCCTCCCACTCCGCGCGCAGTTCGCGGATCAGGGTCGTACTTTTGATCCCCTTCCCACTCCAGGCGCCGAAGGCCTGCTCTCGTCCCGGACGCTGCTCATCGGCGAGCAAGCGCGCCACCGCTCGGCGCACCGCCTCCGCCCGCGAGATTCCCCGCGACTGGCATAAGCGAGCCAAGGCTTTGACTTGTTCGTCCGGAAGATCAACGATCGTTCTCATGATGACGTCATCATATATCGCCGTGCCGAAAGAGCACAAGCTCCGCTCGTCGCCTCACGTCGCAGGATCACATTGCAGGAGCATCGATAGCTTGCTGTCGCAACAAAAGCAGTTCGCAAAAAAAACGAGCGGCCCGCGGGAAACATCCCGCGGGCCGCTCTTGATCAGTCGAGTCGCGTCATCGACTTACTTCGCAGTTTTCTTGGAGCGTGCCGTCACAGCGCCCGGCGGTAGCGGCGGTTGACCTTCGCCGCGCCCCCTGTCGGAGCCGGCCGCGGGGGCGTGGGACCGCCATCGCCGCCGCTCACCTCGCGGAACGCCGGCGCCGGGCCTGCGGCGGCCTGGCCAGCGCCACCGCTGCTACCAGCGCCCGAGCGACGACCGCCGCCGGAGCGTGCCGCGCCTGAGCGCCCACCGGAAGGGCGCCCACCGGAAGACCGAGCGCCTCCCGCACGAGCGCCACCGGAGCGAGCGCTCCCTTCCGAACTGCGGCGCTGACCGCCGGGCCGACCACGGCCACGGCCGCCGCCACCCGATCGCTCTTCGGAATCACGCCCGCTCGACGAGCTCTCCACCTTCGGCAGATCGGCCGGGATATCGTTGCGAACCGGAATCCGGCGGCGCAAGAGTCGCTCGATCGCCTGGAGGCGATCCTCCTCCTCGCGGTCACAAAAGCTCACCGCCTCGCCGGTCAGCCCCGCCCGGCCGGTGCGGCCGATGCGGTGGACGTAGGTCTCGGGCTCGTGGGGCAGCTCGAAGTTGACGACGTGGCTCACCTCGTCGACGTCGATGCCGCGGGCAGCGATGTCGGTGGCGATGAGCACCGGCGGCCGCGGCGACTTGAAATCGGCGAGGGCCTTCTCACGCTGGTTTTGGCTCTTGTTGCCATGGATCGCTGCTGCCCGCACGCCCGCCTTGTCGAGATCCTGGGCGAGCTTGTTGGCACCGCGCTTCGTCCGCGTGAACACGATCACCCGCCCCATCCCGCCGGTCTGGAGGAGATGGACGAGAAGCGATCGCTTCTGCTTCTGCGGGATGTGGAAGACCGACTGGGCCACCGTCTCGGCGGTGGTCGCCTGCGGCGTCGTCTTCACCTCGAGCGGATCGCGGAGCATCGTATCGGCCAGGTCGCGGACCTCTGCCGGCAGGGTCGCCGAGAAGAAGAGCGTCTGCCGCTGGCGGGGTAGCATTCCCACGATCCGGCGGACGTCATGGATGAATCCCATGTCGAGCATCCGATCGGCCTCGTCGAGGACGAGATACTCGACCGTTTTGATCTCGACGAGCCGCTGCCCGATGAGATCGAGGAGCCGCCCCGGCGTCGCCACGAGAACATCAACGCCACGGGCCACGGCGCTAGCCTGGGGATTCTGGTTGACGCCGCCGTAGATCACCGCGCTCTTGAGATGCGCGTGGCGGCCGTAGGCTTTGAAGCTGTCGTGAATCTGCCCGGCGAGCTCGCGCGTCGGCGCGAGAACGAGGATCCGGCAGTGCTTCGGCGCGGCCGGCCGCCGGTCCTTCATGAGCCGCTCGATGAGCGGCAGCGCGAAGGCCGCCGTCTTGCCGGTGCCGGTCTGGGCACAACCGAACAGATCGCGCCCGGCGAGGACGTGCGGCACCGCCTTGGTCTGGATTGGCGTCGGCGTCGTGTAGCGCTCGTGGGCGAGGGCCCGCAGGAGCGGTTCGGAGAGGCCAAGCGCGGCGAAGGCCGAGACATCCACCCCGTCGCGGCTCGCTTCCTGGTCGTGCTTGTCGTGCGACTCGCGCCGGTCGTGGGGGGCCCGCTCTGGACGCGGCTGGGCGTGGTGATCGGCCTGGTGGTTGGCGGTGGCTGGGGCGGGAGCGTGGTCTTTGGTCGGCGTCATCCTGGAATGGTCTTTCTGCATAGAAACGGTCCTGTGCTGATGCTGGAATCTCCGCTTGCCGGGATCGGTCGATCGCGACCGACAGGTGCAGGCTCAAAGGAAGCGGCGACGGAATCACGCTGACGTGATCCGGAAACGCCGACACACAAAAGCCCACCGGCTCCCGGAGGGAGCGGTTCCCGCGGCACGAAACAGGCCGCGGGTAGCGAAGGGGGTGATGTTCAACCGCGGTCGAACGGCTGTTTCGTGCCGACGGCGTCCGGTGTTTCCACGGGAACCCGCCAGGCAACTCGTGCCGGCCACGGCGTGTGTGTCAGAAGAATTATCAATCGAACCGCAGACCGACAGATCAACTTTCCGGAGAACTCCCCCAAAACTGGGATTGGCGGGCACTGAACTGCCTCGCCCCGGAGCCTCACTCGATCTATCGCGCGGTGGCCGATCGCACCTTTGTCACTTCGCTGGAAAAAAGTCTACCACGCCCGCCCTGCGGCTACCACGTTTCATTTCCGCGGATTCTTGGCCGGCTCCCCCATTCCCCGACAGGCTTCGGCGAGGACGATCCCGCAGGCGACCGCCACATTGAGGCTCTGTACCGCCCCGCTCCCCGGAATCCTCACCTGCAGGTCGGCCAGCCGACTGAGCCGGGGCGAGACCCCTTCCGCTTCGCTCCCGAGGATGAGCACGACATCCCGCGACAGACCCGCCGCCGCGATCGGCGTCCCGGCCCGGCTCGTCGTCGACACGACCCTGACCCCGAGTTTCTTGAGTGCTTCGAGCGTGGCGACGGGATCCACCACCGCAACCAGCGCCACGCTCTCCGCTCCCCCCTCCGCCACGCGCAAGGACGCCGCCGACAGCGGGGGAAGTTGAGCCGCCTCACCGATCACCCCGCCACAGCCGAAGTGGGCCGCCGACCGGAGGATCGACCCGAGGTTGTGAGGATTTTGCACCCCATCGAGCAGGAGGAACGGCCCGCTGATCGTCTTTGCCGCGATCCCGGCAAGCCATTGCTCATCGCTGATCCGCGGTGCTTCACGAGCAAGGATCACGATCCCCTCGTGATGGATCCCACCGGAAAGTTTCTGGAGATTCTCGTCGTCAACGAACTGAAACCCGAGCCGGTGGGCGACACAGTATTCGAGGAGCGTCTTGAACGTTGGCCGGCGGTTCGCCGACAGATAAACACGGATGATGTCGCCGGGGCGCTTGGCAAACAGCGCCGTACAGGCCCGCAGCCCGTGGACCTTCTGCTCCGACTTCGACGCATGGCGCCGCGCCTCGGCTCCGTCGCCCGCTTCGTCACGCTCGGGCGCCGGCCTCCCCTTCCCTTCCCGCTTTGGGCCTGCGCCAGCCGGTCGCGGCGCTCCAGTTGGTGCCGGTCGCGGCGCGCCGGCGGCAGCCCCAGCCTCCCCAGCCACCGCCGGCCGCTTCTGATGCGGCGGCCGCGGGCCAGGCCGCGGGGTGTGCGGGGGGGGAGAAGAGGATGGACCGCGGGCAGGCTTCTTCATCGTGGGCTTCCAGAGGGCATGGTCGGTCGGGGTACGGTATCAGCAGCAAGCGAATCGGGAAGTCGTGACGCTCAGTGGCAGCCGCAGCCGCCGCTGCCGCACCCGGTGCGGGCGGCAGCGAGGCGGGCTTCAATCGCCAGTGAGGTGGGCGTGATCGAGAGGCCGCCAAGCGCCGTGCAGCGCAGCTCCCGGGGCATCTGTGCGGCGACGCGACGGGCGGTCGCGATCACCTCATCGAGCGGGATGACCGGATCGAAGCCGGCCAGCGCCATGTTGGCGCTCGACAGGGCATTGGCTGCAGCGGAGACGTTCTTCCCCAGGCAGGGGGCCTCGACGCGATTGGCAATCGGGTCGCAGATCAGGCCGATCATGTTTTGGAGGGCCATCGACGCCGCGGCCAGACTCCGCTCGGCCGTCCCGCCGGCCAGCCCCACCAGCGCCGCGGCGGCCATCGCCGAAGCCGCGCCACCTTCGGCCTGACATCCCCCCACCTCGGCGGCGAACGTCCAGGCGGTGGCAATGAACGCCCCGACGAGCCCGGCGGCAAGGAAGGCCCGAGCCATCTCCACCTCGCCGAGTTCCATCCCCTCGGCCAGCGCGATGACAACCCCAGGGAGCGCTGCGCACGCTCCCGCCGTTGGCATGGCGACGATCACCCCCATCGAGCTTTTCACCTCCATCAGCGCCGTCACATAGAGAATCGCCCGGTTGAGCGCCCCACCGTCGAGGAGTTTTCCCTGCCGAAGGGCCGCATCAAATCCCCCCGACTGCCACCCGAGGACCCGATCGGCATAGGTCGTGCCAGCGATCCCTACAGCGATGGAGCGCCGCAGAATGCGGACGATCTCCACCATCATTCGTTCCACCGTCGCCTCATCGAGGCCACCGCGAGCCATTTCATACTCGATGGCCAGCTGCCATAGCGCCCTCCCGGCAGCGCCATCGCGGGCGAGCAGGTCGGCGGCCGTCCCGAAGGGCACAGCCGTGTCGTGCCGAGAGAGGACGGGAAGGACGGGCGCGAGCTCACGGACGCGCGTGACGCCGGCCCGGTCGCCGAGGGCCGCGACGAGCGGCGGGGGAAGAGGAGCGACGGAGCGGATCTCGACAAGCGTGGTGGTGGTTGCGGGGCGCTCGTGCACGAGGACAGCGTCGACCTCCTCGCGCAGGGAGAGTTCGTCGCGAAGCTGCGTGGCCGGAGCGTCCACCCACAGGAGCGTCGTGAACGCATCGCCGCCGAGGCTGACGTCGAAGCCATCGAGCCGGATGACCTCGATCATCCCGCCGCCGGTGGAGATGGCGTGGAGGGAGATCGAGCCCTGCTTGCCGGTGAGCGTGAGACGATAGGTGCTGGGATGAGGGTCGCCAACGTCGACCGTTTCGATACGGATCCGCACGCCACTGTCGGCGAGGGTCTGCATCGAGCCGGGGAGGCGCTCATCGGTCGCCTCCCAGCCGAGCAGACCACCAAACAGCCCCATGTCGGAGCCCTGGCTGTCGTGGGTGGTGGGGAGCGACCCGCCCCGGTCGAACTCAACGAGGCAGTCGTCAAATTGGCCCTCCATCAGATCGCGTGCGAGCCTACCGATCCGCAGGGCGGCAGCGCAGTGCGAGCTCGACGGCCCGCGCATCACCGGCCCGATGACGTCGTTGAAGATGCTGACGAGCATGTGCGATCCAAAAAAAGGTGCCAGCCACCAAATCTGGGCGAAACCGGGAAGAGGCGGGCAATCTCCCGGCCTTCGAATCTACCCTGAAT
>JBAWVV010000209.1:0-7621 GCA_037147115.1 Planctomycetia bacterium
CTCCCGGTGGGCCGGGCGGCCGCGAAGGGGGACGGCGTGAAGGCGGAGATGGTGAGCGGGTCCGCAGGCCGCCCGTCGAGGAATGACGATCGTGCCGACACCCCGGGCCTGATCGGCTCCGAGTCGGAGCCTTTGCCCGGCGGACTGATTCCCTCCCGCACTGCTAGGAGATTTCCACGATGGATTCGATTCTGTGGTATTCGATCCGGTTCGGTGCCATGGCGCGGGTCGCACTCCCGGCGCTGGCCCTGGCCGTGAGCGTCGCCCCGGCCGGCGCCGATTGGCCCCGCTTCCGTGGCCCCAACGGCAGTGGTGTGGCCGCCGACGACAAGCCGACGCCGGCCGAGTTCGGCGAGACGAAAAACCTCCGTTGGAAGGTGGAGCTCCCGGGGGAAGGGGTGTCGTGCCCGATCGTCGTCGGCGACAGACTGTTTGTGACGACGTACTCCGGCTACGGGGCCGAAGGGGGGACGCAGCTCGATCTCGTCCGCCACCTCCTCTGCTACGACGCAAAGACTGGCAAGGAGCTGTGGAGAACGGAGATCGAGGCGGTCCTCCCAGAGGATGCCTATGCCGGGATGGGAGTGCCGTCGCATGGCTATGCCTCGCACACGCCGGTCTCCGATGGCGAGCGGATCTATGCGTTCTTCGGGAAGTCGGGGGTGAAGGCCTTCGATCTCGATGGCAACCAGCTCTGGGAGCGGTCGGTGGGCACCGACTCCGACCCGCGCCGCTGGGGATCGTCGTCGAGTCCGCTCGTGGTCGATGGCGTTGTCGTCGTCGTGGCCGGCCCGGAGAAGCGGGCGATCGTCGGTCTCGATGCCACATCGGGGAGCGAGCTGTGGACGGCCGAATCGGAGACGCTGGCCAATGTCTGGGGCTCACCGGTCACCGCGCCCGGCGAAGGGGGGAAGACGGACGTCGTCCTCGGCACCCCCGGCGAGATCTGGGGGATCAATCCGGCCACCGGCAAGATCCGCTGGTTTGCCGGTGCGGTCGGAGAGGACGGCTTCAACACGAGTGTCGTCGTGGCCGACGGCGTCGCCTATTGCGTCGAAGGGCGCAGTGGTGGGTCGATGGCGCTGCGCACCGGCGGCAAGGGGGATGTCGGCCAATCGCATCTGGTGTGGAGTGGCCGGGATGCCAACCGCTTCGGCACACCGCTGGTCTACCGCGACAGGCTGTGGTTCGTCTCCAACCGGATCGCCAACTGCCTCGACGCCAAGACCGGCGAGAAAATCTTCCAGGCCCGTCTCCCGAGTGAAGGAGGCGGGGCCTTCGGCCGCGGCGCCGACTATGCCTCGCCGGTCGCCGCTGACGGCAAGATCTATTACGTCACCGGCAACGGTGAAGTCCATGTCCTCAAGGCGGCCGACGAGCTCGAATCGCTCGCCGTCAACGCGCTCGGCACGGAGGGGGAATCGTTTGCCGCCACGCCGGCGATCAGCGACGGCGCCCTCTTCATCCGCTCCAGTCGCCATCTGTGGTGCTTTTCCGAGGGGGGGCAATGATCGTCGCGCGTTGCCTGGTCTTGGAGTGGGCCGGCGGGCTCGTCGTGGTATCCTCATTCCACGCTAGGATCCGGGTCCAAATTATCCGCCACGCCCATGTCGCCCACCACCGAACATCCCCCCCACACCCCCGCTGATCTCGCTGCTCACTGTCGCGCCATGGCCGAGCGGGCGCGGCAGGCCGCGATCGAGCTCGGGGGGATCTCGACGGAGCGGAAAGCCGCGGGCTTGCGCCGGGCCGCCGCCGAGATTCGCGCCGATGCGCTTTTGATTCTCGCCGCCAACCGGGCCGATCTTGAAGCCTCCGCCGGCGCAGGGCTGACCGCCGCCGCCTCCGAAAGGCTCCTCCTCGACGAGCAGCGTGTCGAGGGGATCGCCGCCGGCATCGAGGCGGTCGCGGCGCTCCCCGATCCGGTCGGGGAAGTGATCGAATCCTCGGTCCGCCCCAGTGGCCTCACCGTCCGCAAGATCCGCGTGCCGCTCGGCGTGATCTTTTTCATCTACGAGTCGCGCCCGAATGTCACCGCCGACGCGGCGGCGGTCGCGCTGGCCGCCGGCAATGCGATCATCCTCCGTGGCGGGAAGGAGGCGGCCCGCTCGAGCCGGGCGATCGTCGAGGCTTTCCGTCGGGGCGTCGCTGCCGCCGGCCTGCCGGTCGATGGCGTGCAGCTGGTCGACATCGCCGACCGGGCGGCGGTCGGGGAGTTTCTCAAGCTCGACTCGCTCATCGATCTGGCAATCCCGCGCGGCGGCGAGCAGCTCATCCGGCGCGTCTGTGCGGAAGCGCGGATGCCGGTCCTCAAGCACTTCAATGGCAACTGCCACGTCTACGTCGATCGGGCGGCCGACCTCGCCATGGCCCGGGCAATCACCGTCAATGCCAAGTGCCAGCGGATGGGCGTGTGCAATGCCGCCGAATCGCTCCTCATTCATCGGGACGTCGCGGCGGCGTTCCTGCCGGAGATTGGCCAGGCGCTTGCCGAGCAGGGCATCGAGATCGTCGGCGACGCCGCGACGCGCCGGCTCCTCCCCGCCGCGGGTGTTGCCACCGAGGCCGACTTCGCCGCCGAGTTCCTCGGGCCGAAGATCTCGGTGGCGGTCGTCGACTCCCTCGACGCGGCGATCGATCACATCAACCGCTACGGCTCCCGGCACACCGATGCGATCGTGACGGCCGACACAAGCGCCGCCGAGCGGTTCGCGGCCCGCGTCGACACGGCCGTCGCTGTCATCAATGCGAGTACGCGTTTCAACGACGGCGGCGAGCTCGGGCTCGGTGCCGAGATCGGGATCTCCACCGACAAGCTCCATGCCCGCGGCCCCTGCGGCACCCGCGAGCTCACCACCTACAAATATGTCGTCACCGGCACGGGGCAGACGCGGTCGTAGCGACCGCCCTCCCCGGACCATCGACCCCTCCGGAGGCTGTTCGATCATGCAGGCGTTCCACCACCGGTTCCTTGCGGTTGTCACCACATCCCTCGCCCTCACCATGCCCCATCCCGCCCGCTCCGCCGACACGACGGCCCCCACGCCCGACGATCCCCATCAGTGGCTCGAGGAGGTTACCGGTGAGAAGCAGCTGGAGTGGGTGAAGGAGCGCAATGCGAAGGTGACCGCGGCGCTTGCCGACAACGACGCCTTCCGATCGCTCGAAAAAAGGATTCTCTCGATCCTCGACTCGAAGGACCGGATCCCGATGGTGGGGAAGATCGGGAAGCACTTCTACAACTTCTGGCGCGATGCCAAGAACCCCAAGGGAGTGTGGCGACGGACGAGCCTCGAGGAATACCGCCAGGCCCAGCCGGCGTGGGAGACGGTGATCGATCTCGACGCCCTCGCGGTCACCGAAAAGGAGAACTGGGTGTGGCACGGCGTCACCGTGCTCCAGCCTGACGACCAGCGCTGCCTCGTGGAGCTGTCGCGCGGCGGCGCCGACGCCGAGGTCATCCGGGAATACGATCTCGAAACGAAGGCCTTCGTCGCGGGGGGCTTCGAGCTTCCCGAGGCGAAGAGCCGGGTGGCGTGGCGCGATGCCGACACGCTCCTGGTCGGCACCGATTTCGGCGCTGGCTCGATGACGACCTCCGGCTATCCGCGCACCGTCCGGGCCTGGAAGCGGGGAACGAAGCTCGCCGATGCGGAGCTTGTCTACGAAGGAGCGGCCGACGACATGGCCGTCTCCGGCTTCAAGGATCCGACCCCCGGCTACGAACGGGAGTTCTACGTCCGCCAGAAGACGTTCTGGACCAACGACATGTTCGAGCGCCGTGACGGCCAGCTCGTTCAGGTGCCCAAGCCCGAGGATGCCAATGCGAGCGTCCACCGCGAGTGGCTCATCCTCGAGCTCCGCAAGGACTGGGACAGCGGCGCCAAGACCTATCCGGCCGGGGCGCTCCTGGCGATCGACCATGAGCGGTTCATGGCCGGCGACCGTGATTGCCACGTCCTCTTCGCCCCTTCCCCGCGGACGTCGCTGGTGTCGTTTGCCCCCACGCGTCACCACCTCCTCGTGACGACGCTCGACAACGTTCGCAATCGGGTCGAGGCCCTCTCCTGGCAGGAGGGAAAGTGGCTCCGGGAGCCGCTCGCCGGCGTCCCCGATCTCGGCACGGCCGGGGTGACGGCGGTCGACGACCTCGACAGCGACGACTTCTTCCTCGTCACGGCAAGCCCCCTCCAGCCGTCGACGCTGGCGCTGGGCAGCCTGCCGGTGGCGGGAGCGCCGAAGGTCACCGGTGTTGAGAAGCTCAAGAGTGCCCCGTCGTTTTTCGAATCGAAAGGACTCGTCGTCGAGCAGCACGAGGCGACCAGCGCCGATGGGACAAAGGTGCCCTATTTCCAGATCGGCCCGAAGGATCTGAAGCTCGATGGATCGACGCCCACGCTCCTCTACGGCTACGGCGGCTTCGAGATCCCGCTCCTCCCCGGCTACGAGGCCGTCACCGGGGCGGCATGGCTCGAGAAGGGGAACGTCTCGGTGATCGCCAACATCCGCGGCGGTGGCGAGTTTGGCCCCACCTGGCATCAGGCCGCGCTGAAAGAGAACCGGCCCCGCGCCTACGAGGACTTCATCGCTGTCGGTGAGGATCTCGTCGGTCGCAAGGTGACCTCACCTGCTCACCTGGGGATCAAGGGAGGAAGCAACGGCGGATTGCTGATGGGGAACATGCTTGTTCGCCGGCCCGATCTGTGGGGGGGCGTCGTCTGCCAGGTGCCGCTCCTCGACATGCGCCGCTACCACATGCTCCTGGCCGGCGCGAGCTGGCAGGGGGAGTATGGCAACCCCGACAAGCCGGAGGAGTGGGAGTTTATCCGTGGCTTCTCCCCGTACCACAACATCGATCCGGCCAAGGACTATCCGCCGATCCTGATCACGACGAGCACGCGCGACGACCGTGTCCATCCGGGGCATGCGCGGAAGATGGCGGCCAGACTCGAAGAGCACGGGCATCCGGTGCTCTCGTATGAGAACATCGAGGGGGGCCACGGCGGCGCCGCCGACAACAAGCAGCGCGCCTTCATGGACGCCCTCGGGTGGACGTTTCTCTCGAAGGAACTGAAGTAGGCACGCACCCTGCCGCGTCAGCCTTCGACGCCGGTCGCGTCGAGGAGCCTCCGCGGCACGCCGATGTCGAGGACGTGGACGGCGCCGGTGAAGGCGCGGGCGCCGGGGGCATCGAAGCCGATCTTCCGGGCCACGAACGTGGCGGTGGCGTCAGCGCGAACGCATTCGCCAGCGGCGAGCCCGGTATCGCAGTCGAGGCCTGAAGGGATATCAACGGCGAAAATCTTGTGAGGCCGGGAGTCCGGGCCGTGCGGATCGCGTGCCAGATTGATCGCCCGGATGGCCGTCGCCACCGCCCCGCGCGGCGCGCCGCTCGAGCCGGTGCCGAGGAGGGCATCGACGATCCAATCGGATCCGGCGAGCGCCGCAGACCACGTCTCCATCGGCGCCGATTCGAGCGGCTCGATCGGGATCCAAGCGCGCACGGCGACGGCATGATTGACGGCGGCGTCGCCCCGGTACGCAGCCGGATCACAGGCAAGGAGGAGCTTGACCTCGGCCCCGAGGTTTTCCAGATGACGGGCGATCACGAAGCCATCGCCACCGTTGTTCCCCCGGCCGCAGGCGATCGTCACCCGCAGCGGCGGATCGACGCGATCGAGCGAGGCAAGTGTCATCAGCAGGTGAGCAGCGTTCCGCCCGGCGTTCTCCATCAGAACAATGCCGGCGAGGGCGTAGTCCGCGATCGCCCGGAGATCGACGGCGCGGACCTGTTCGCGAGTGAGGGAACGCATCACGGCTCCGGAGTTTGGCGACTCCCACCCGCCGCGGCGACCAGCCGACGTCGATGCCGCGGGCGAAATGGAGGAGCGGGGGCATGTCGCACGGCGCTCGGCGCGAAGGAAGCACCCCGGGGTGGCTGCCTTCAGCGATCGGCGTACACCCGCGTGACCTCTTCCTTGGTGATCGGGGCTGGCTGATCGTCGCTGGTCAGCTGCACCTGGACGCGCTGGTCCCCCTCGCGGCGACCGCGAACGCGGATCCGGTAGGTGGCCTCCTCGGACGGGGCGAGCTTCGCCAGCGGCTCAAAGGTGATCGTGAGGTTGTCGACGCGGTGAGGCGAGGGCCCGCGGGCATCGACCGGCTCCATGTCACCCAGGAGCGTGGCGGAGACGCGGACGCCACTGGCTGGCTTCGTTCCCTGATTGGCGACTCGGATCACGTACTCGCTGACCCCGCCGACCTCGATGGGATCCTCGCTGTCGGCCACCTCGAAGGCAAGGGCTGCCAGCCCTTCGACCTCCACGGTGTGGCCGATTTGATCAGACAGCCCGGCGGTGGTGCGAGCGGCGGCGACGATCTTTTGCGATCCCAGCGCGATCGGCATCACGACGACCTCAACCTGACCGGTCTCGGCGGCCGGGAGCTCCTCGAGGTTCCAGAGCACACGGTGGGTCCGCTCCTCGTAGTAGCCGGCGTTGGTGGCCCGGATGAACTTCATCCCCGGGGGAAGCTGCGCGACGAGTTCGACGCCGACGGCCGGTGCCGTACCGGCGTTGGTCATGGAGAGAACACAGGTGGCGGGGCGCTGGAGATAGCGGCGCGACGGCATCTGGACGGCCAGTTCGAGCGTCGGCGCCGTGACGGCGATCTTCACCGTCTCCGAAACCTCGATCTGGCCATCGGCCCGGGCGGTGAGCCGCAGAGCATGAACCCCCGGGCCGGTCGTGGCGAGGACGAGATCGATCGTTCGCGATTCCCCTGGCGGCAGCGAGCCAACGTCGAATTCCAACTCATGGCCGGCGCGGTGGGTGAGCCCTTCGGGGAGCAACCCTTCGAGCACAACACCCGTGGCGATCCCGCTGCCGGGATTGGAGATCGTGATCGTCAGGCGTGACTCGAGCCCGACGAGGACCGGCAGCGGCGGCTCGGCGACGATCTCGAGCGCCGGCCGCGTCGCCCGGGCGCGGACCGAGGCATCGGCCCGGAAGCTGACACTGGCGACACTGCCGACGTCCCCTTCCTGCAGCGGCATGACGTCGAGGGCGACGCGGGCCTGCCCTCCCGGGGGAAGGGCGCCGAGTTGCCAGACGAGATCGGACGCAGGGGCCGATGCGCCTCCCTGGCCACCCGGTGCTTGGGTCGGAGAGGCGGGGGGGGTCGTGGCGACCAGCGCCGTTCCGAAAGGGACCGAATCGCGGAGCACGACGTCGTTGGCCGTCGCACTCCCGACATTCCGGACGAGGATCTCGAAGCGCGCTGTCTTGCCAACCTGGATCTCACGGGGACCGCGCTTCTCGAGCGCCAGTTGCGGCGTCTGCACCCCTTCAAGCTGGATCGCGCCGGGGCGCCCCTGGCCGGAGGGCGTGAGCGGAGATTGATCGGAGGGCGAGCTTGCGCCCCGCTGGGCAGGTCCGCCCCGCAGGGCTCCTCCGCCGGAAGCGATGGAAGGGGGTGGGCCGATCTGCGGGGCGGCGGCGAACGGCATGCCTGCCCCCAGCGGCGCGGCCGCTGCACGAGCCGGCAGGGCATGAGCGGGGATCGGGGCCCCGTCGTCGAAGCCCTCATCCGCCCGATCGGCAAAGCCGGCGGTCCGCCCCGC
>JBAWVV010000210.1:0-7588 GCA_037147115.1 Planctomycetia bacterium
GCCCAGACGACGACGCTCTCCGGCACGACGACGGGAGCCGTTTCCGTCGATGCGTCGACAGGCACGCCTTTGATCGTTGGCAAAAGCGTCCTCACCGGAACGGCGACGTTTACCTACACGGGCGGTGCAGCAGCCATCGGCGCTCTTGGCACGATGACGAGCAACCTCTCCGGCACCGGCGCTCTGTGGTTCAGCAGTCCGGCCACGCTCGTCATCGCCGGCACGAACACCTATTCCGGGGGGACAAGTGTCACCAACGGCGGCTTAGTCGAGGTCACAACGGGCGGTTCGATCAGCCACGCCTCGAGTGATCTTCGGGTCGGCGTCGATGGCGGCCCAGGCTCAATCACGCTCGCCGGTGGGAGCGTGGCGATCCGCGATGCCGCGATCGGATCGGGGCAGGATGTGACCAGTTCTTTGACGGTCAGTTCGGGGACGTGGACGGGGAGTGGTGCGTTGACGGTCGCATCCGCAGGGGCCACCAGCGTTTTTCAATTGGATGCCGGGAGCGTCAGTTCGCTCTCTTCGACCATCGGCACAGGTGTGTCAATCATCGGCAACCAAGACGTGAGCAACGGCACTGCCCGCATCAACGGCGGCACGTGGACAACCACGAATGCCCTCGTCCTCGGCACGGCAGGAGGGACCGGCTCGCTCACCCTCGCCGGCGGCGCCGTGAACAGTGGCTCTGGTGTGATCGGCGTAGCGGCGTTGAGCAGTGGCACGGCCGTGGTCGGTGCCGGCACTTGGACCAACAGCGGCGATCTCACCGTCGGCGGGGCCGGCACGGGCACGCTCACGGTGGGGGGCACGGGCACGGGGACCGTAAAAGTCGGCGGGGTGCTTTCCCACGACGCGAGCAACGGCACGATCAACCTGTTGACGGGCGGCACGCTTCAGATCGGCGTCGGCGGCAATTCGGGCGCTCTCGGCAACGACCTCACCAACAACGGCACGCTCGTTTTCAACCGCTCGGGAACCTCCGACCACGCCCACGTGATTGACGGGAGTGGTGCGTTCGTCAAGCAGGGGACTGGCACGCTCGTCCTGTCGGCCGCGAACAACTGGAGCGGCGGTACAGCGCTCAATGGAGGTGCCCTTGAGCTCGGGAATGCCGCGGCCCTCGGGTCGAGCGGCACGATCTCGTTTGGCGGTGGCGCACTGCGGTTTTCTGCCGATAACAACGTCGATTACTCGGGTCGGTTCAGCACGTCCGCTGGTCAGTCCTTCAAGCTCGACACCAATGGCCAGACGGTGACGCTCGGCAGCATCATCGCGGGGAGCGGCAGCACGCTCGAGAAGCTCGGGGGGGGCACGCTGATCCTCGCGGAAAACAACACCTACAACGGCGCGACGACCGTGACCGGCGGCACACTCCAGTTTGGCGCTGGCGGGAGCACCGGCGCGATCGCCGGCTCCCTCGTCAACAACGCCGCCGTGGTCTTCAACCGATCGGATAATCTCGACATTGGCGGTGTCATCTCCGGCTCCGGCACGCTCGAGCAAGGCGGGAGCGGCACGCTCACGCTCTCGGGCAACAACAGCTACACCGGGGCCACAAAACTTTCGTCCGGGGCTCTCTCCCTCGGGAGCACCACGGCCCTCGGCACGACGTCGTCAATCTCGTTCGCCGGCGGCACGCTCCAGTTCACCGCTGCCAACCATGCCGATCCCTCGGCCGCCTTCAGCACGGCCAACGGCCAGGCCTACAAGCTCGACACCAACGGCCAGGTCGTCACGCTCGCGGCGAATCTCGTCAGCAGCGGCGGCTCACTCGAGAAGCTCGGGGCCGGCACGCTCACGCTCTCCGGCAACAACACCTTCACTGGGGGAACGACGCTCTCCGCCGGCACGCTCTCCCTCGACAGCGCCGGAGCCCTCGGCACGCCGACCAACCCTGCCGCCGGCACGATCTCGTTTGCCGGCGGCACCCTCCAGTACTCGGCCAACAACCAGTCCGACTACTCCGCCCGCTTCAGCACCGTCGCCGGGCAGACCATGCGCATCGACACCAACGGCCAATCGGTGACGTTCGCCACCGATCTGACCAGCATCGGCGCAACGCTCACGAAGCTCGGCAGCGGCACGCTCGCGCTCACCGGAGACAATGACCTTGGCGGCGGCGTGTCGCTCGACGGGGGCACGCTCCGGCTCGGGAGCTCGGGGGCGATCGGCACCAGTGGCCCGATCGATTTTCACGGCGGGACGCTGCAGTACACCGTTAGCAACACGATCGACTACTCCGCCCGCATCAATGGCGCTACCGGGCAGGCCTTCCGCATCGACACCAACGGCCAGGCCGTGACGTTCGCGTTGGCCCTCGGCGGCACGGGGACAACCTTCACGAAGCTCGGCAGCGGCACCCTCACGCTCGCGGCCGACAATGGCTACGACGGCGTCACGACCGTCTCGGCCGGCACACTCCGGCTCGGGGACGGGGGCGGTGCCGGGATGGTCGCCGGCGACATCGTCAACAACGCCGCGCTCGTCTTCGATCGCGCCGACGCCCCGAGCTACGCCGGCACGATCTCCGGCTCCGGATCGGTCACGATGGCGGGAGCCGGAACGCTCACGCTCGCCGGAACCAACGGCTACACCGGGGGCACGCAGATCAACTCCGGCACGCTCGCCCTCGGGAGCAGCGACGCGATTGGGAGCAGCGGGACGATCTCCTTCGGCGGCGGAGTGCTCCAGTACAACGGAGCTAATCAGACCGACTATTCGGGCCGGATCAGCAGGGCCGGCGGGGAGTCAATCCGCATCGATACCAACGGTGAGTTGGTTGAGTTTGCGGCGGGGCTCGCCGGTCCCGGCAGCACGCTCGAGAAGCTCGGGTCTGGCACGATCACGCTCTCCGGTACGAGCACCTACTCCGGTGGCACGATCGTCAGTGGCGGCACACTCGACGTGGCGGCCACCGGCCAGATCTCCCATTCGCGCGCCGGTCTCGTCGTCGGCACGGCAGCCGGCGACGGTACGTTCGTGGTTGACGGCGGCAGCGTCAGCGTCCGCGACGTCACGCTCGGCCGCGACCTCTTGAGCAGCGGGACGGTGACGATCAACAGCGGCACCTTCGATGCCTCCGGAGCGCTCCTCGTCGGTAGTGGCACTTTCGCCGCAGGGACGTTCACGGTCGCCGGGGGGACCGTGACGACCGGCTCCGCCACGATCGGTGCCGGCGACAGCGTCGGTACCGCGACGGTGTCGGGGGGGAGCTGGACCAACAGTGGCAACCTCGTCGTCGGCAACGGCACACTTACGATTTCCGGGGGGACTGTCGCCGTCGGTGGCACCCTCTCGGAGTCGGCGCCGGGCAGCATTCTTCTCCGGAGCGGCGGTGAGCTCCGCATCGGCACCGGGGGGGCCGGCGGGTCGCTCCAGGCCGACCTCGATTTCGCCGGCAGGCTCGTCTTTAACTCCTCGGGGAGTTCGACGTACGACGGCACCCTCTCCGGGACCGGCACGCTCACAAAGGAGGGGAGCGGCACGCTCACGCTCTCGAGTGTCGGTACCTATCTCTACTCCGGCACGACGACCGTCTCGGCAGGTGGCCTCGTCGTCAATGGCGCCCTCGACAACTCGGCGGTGGTCGTCGCTACCGGCGGGAGCCTGGGCGGAAACGGGACGATCGCCTCGGCGGTGACGGTCGCATCCAGCGGCACGATCGCCCCCGGCCTCTCCGGCACATCGGCCCTGCTCACGGTCGGTTCCCTGAATCTCCAGAGCGGCAGTGAAGCGGCGTTTGGGATCGTCGGCAACGGTTCCCTCGCCGGCACGGCCGGCGTCAACTACGACGCGCTCAGGATCTCCGGCACGGTCGCGCTCGCCACGAATAACGTCACCGTCCGCCTCGACTTCGCCACCACCACCCCGGTTGCCAACGGCGAGGTGTTCCAGCTGTTCGCCTTCGACGGGGGAACTCCGGTGGGGCACTTCTCGTCGGTCATAGCCAGCGGGATCGGGGCGTATGCGAGGGTGACGTTCTATCGTGCGGGGCCTGACGAGTGGTTGTCGACCTTCGGCACCTCCGAGCAGTTCCTCCGCTTCAACGAGAGCACGGGGAGCCTCGTGGTGGTGCCGGAGCCGTCGACCTGGGGGCTGCTCCTCGCCGGGAGCACCGCTGCGGCGGTCGGGGGGCTCTGGCGCCGGCGTCAGAAGATGTTGGGGATGTAGTTTCCCCCCCGGCAGCGCTTCAGGTATTCAAGCGCCGCGACCTGGCCGGTTGTCTCGAGCCGGTCGCGGTAGACCGGATCGTGGAAGCCCTCGATGTCGATGCTCCCGCGCCAACCGGCGAGGCGGAGCGCGGAGATCAGCGCCGTCCAGTCGGTGTCGCCGAAGCCGGGCGTGCGGTGGTGGACATAGGGCACGCCGCCGCGGATCCCGTGCCGGCGGACGACGTCCCACCGCACCGTCGCGTCTTTCCCGTGGATGTGCCAAATGCGATGGGCCCATTCCCGCAGCTGTGGGAGCGGATCGACAAAGCTCACAAGCTGATGACAGGGCTCCCACTCCAGCCCGACGACCTCGTCGGGCACCTCGGCGAACATCGCCTCCCAGGCCCGGGGGCAATGGGCGATGTTCCAGTCGCCGCTGGCCCAGTCCCCGCGCTGGTCGCAATTCTCAAACGCCAGCTTCACCCCCTGGTCGGCAGCGCGCCTTGCCAGCGGCCGAAACACCGCGCCAAACCGGGGGATCGATTCCGGCACCGGCCGGCCGGGAATCCGCCCTGCGAACCCGGAAACGATCCTGCAGCCAAAGTCGGCCGCCGCGTCGATGAGGGTCTCCCAGTCGACCACCGTCTCGGGGCTGACCAGCGGATTGCCGTAAACCCCGAGGGCACTGATCTGCGGAGGCGGTTGGTCGGGCCCGGTGGGGTGGGAGGCGAGGACGCCGGTGAGGCGGCGGGCGAGGTCGGCGAGGTCGCGGCCGGCGAGGCTCTTTCCGAAGCTCACCTGAAACGACTCGAAGCCATGCGGGAGGAGCGCGGCGACCACCTCGGGGGTCCGGTCGTGGGCCGGCACGAGGGTGCCGATGCGGATGTCGTCGTGGCCGTGCATGTCGGGACCGGTGGTCAAGGGCAAAGGTGTCGCGGGAGCGGTACACTGGACATCATGAACAAGGCATTTTGCAAGGAGCCGGAGCAGTCGGGCCGGCCGCTGTGCCCGCGCTGCGGCGCCGAGGGGCAGGTGGTGACGGTGGCAACGCTTGAGGCGCACGTGTCGGCCGGCGACGCCGAAACGCTCGCCGAGCCGGTGGCCTGGTGCGATACCGAAAGCTGCCCGGTGGCCTACTTCGACAGTCTCGAGCGGTCGATCGACGTCGGCCGGGCCAGCGGAATCCACTGGCCGAAGGATCCTGCCGGAGTGTTGTGTGCCTGCCATGGGCTGACGTGCGAGGATGTCGACGCCGACCTCGCCGAGGGGGAGCCGAAGCGCGTCCGCGGGATCGTCGGCCGGGCCGGCGAGCCGGGGGCCGAATGTGCCCTCCGCTCGGCCGATGGCCGCAGTTGTGTGGCGCGGGTCCAGCGCGTCTACGTGCGGCGCCTCGCCGGCGGCCGCTGACATGCGACTCCTCTCCTGGAACATCCACAAGGGGATCGGTGGCCGCGACCGCCGGTATGTCCTCCAGCGGATCATCGATTGTGTCGAGGCCGAAAATCCCGACATCGTCTGCCTCCAGGAGGTCGACCGGCTGGTCGGCCGCAGCCGTCATGACGACCAGCCACGGTTGCTGGCGCGGTGGTTTCGCTGCCATTCGGTCTTCCAGGCCACCGTCCATGTCGGCGGCGGCACCTACGGCAACCTCGTCCTCTCGCGCTTTCCGATCACGAGCCGGCATCGGATCTCCCTCCGCCAAGGGATGCGCAAGCCGCGTGGGGCGCAGCTCCTTCTCGTCGATTCCCCGGAAGGGGCCCTTCACGTTGTCCACATCCATCTGGGGCTGGCGGAGCGCGAGCGGCATTGGCAGGTGGAGCGTCTCTTGGGGCACACGCTCTTCCGCTCGGCCGCGGCGCACCCCACGGTGATCGTCGGCGACTTCAACGACTGGCGGAACACGCTCCACACCGGCGGGCTTGCCGGGGCGGGCTTCCAGCAGGTGACCAGTCCGGTGTCGCAGTTCCGTTCTTTCCCCGCCTGGCTCCCTCTCGGGGCCCTCGACAAGGCTTTTGTGCGCGGGCCGCTCCTGGTCCGGCAGGCGCGGATCGTCCGCACGAGCCTCGCCCGCGTCGCCTCCGATCACCTCCCGCTGGTTGTCGACTTCCATCTGCGCCCCGAGTGACCACCCACCGGCCACCGGGCGGGTCATACCTCGGCGAGGGCCGCGTGGGCGGCCGCCACGGTCGCATCGATATCGGCATCGGTGTGGGCCGCGGAGATGAAGAGCGCTTCGTACTGGCTGCAGGGCAGGTAGATGCCACGGTCGATCATGCCCCAGAAGAAGCGGCCGTAGGCCTTCGTGTCGCTTCGGCAAGCCGTTGGCCAGTCGACGACCGGCCAGCCCTCCCCCTGCTGGAAGAACATCGTCATCATGCTGCCGCGCCGCGCGACCGACACCGGCACCCCGGCCGCGGTGGCAGCCGCGCGGAAGCCCGATTCGAGCCGTGCGCCGTGGCGTTCGAGGAGCGGATAAGGGGAATGGTCGCGCAGTTCCTCGAGGGTCGCCGTCCCGGCCGCCACGGCGAGGGGATTGCCGGAGAGTGTCCCGGCCTGGAACACCTTCCCGGCGGGAAGAACGTTGTCCATGATCTCGTGCCGGCCGCCGTAGGCCCCCAGCGGAAGCCCACCGCCGACGATCTTCCCCAGCGTCGTCAGATCGGGGGTGATCCCGAGGATCTCTTGGGCTCCGCCGTACGCCAAGCGAAACCCGGTCATCACTTCGTCGAACACCAACAGCGCCCCGTGCTTTTCCGTCAGCCGCCGGGCCGCGGCAAGGAAATCGGGCGACGGGACGACGAGCCCCATGTTGCCGACGACCGGCTCGAGAATGACGGCCGCGATCTCGTCACCGCGGGCGGCGAACAGGGCCTCGAGTTGTGCGGTGGCGTTGTAGTCGAGGAGGATGGTGTCGCGCGTCGCGCCGGGGGTGACGCCGGGGGAATCGGGGACGCCGAGGGTGGCGGCCGACGACCCGGCGGCGACGAGGAGCGCATCGACGTGGCCGTGGTAATTCCCGGCGAACTTGACGATGCCGTGGCGGCCGGTGAATCCGCGTGCGAGGCGCACGGCGCTCATCGTCGCCTCGGTACCGGAGCTCACCATCCGCACCTTCTCGATCGACGGCACCGCGGCGATGATCAGCTCGGCCAGGTGGCTCTCCCCCTCGGTCGGCGCGCCGTAGCTGGTGCCCCGGGAGAGGGCCCGCTCGATCGCCGCGACGACGCGGGGATGACGGTGGCCGAGGATCATCGGGCCCCAGGAGCCGATGTAGTCGAGATACCGCAGACCGTCGATGTCGGTGAGCCACTGGCCTGCGGCGCGCTCGAAGAAGATCGGCTCGCCGCCGACGCCGCCGAAGGCCCTCGCCGGCGAGTTGACCCCGCCGGGAATGAGGGCCCTTGCCCGGGCAAAGGCCGCGTGGCTGTGGGGGC
>JBAWVV010000211.1:0-7588 GCA_037147115.1 Planctomycetia bacterium
CGGCCAGCGCGCCGACCGGGAAAGCACGCCGATTACGCGGCGGCGATGCCGCCGCCGACCGGAAGACCGGCACAGACGAGACGAACTGAACCGGAACCCCTTCGCACGCAGGTCCGAAGAAGAGGATTCTTCCGCCCAGTACCCCCTACCTGGTGGCCGTTTTTGAAGCGTTGAATCACAGTGGGCCGGGGAGTTTACCGTCTGAAGAGCCCGGCTGTTCCGTCGGCGCTCGGTGATGACCCGAGGCGGGCAGAGCTAGCATCCGGCCGATTCTGGACTCATCGGCCAAGCACTTCCTCGAGTGCCCTGACCTGCGATGCGAACTTCTCCGGGTGGCTCATCCGGAACTGTTCCAGATTCCGAAGCCGCCACCGGATCGCCGGCAGGTCGCTCGCGTGCGGGCATGCAACGAGTGACCAATCTGGCTCAGCCCTTCATGGCGAAAACCCCGCCGCGAAACACCTCGGGCGCGATGGCGAGCAGGAGCCGGACAGTGTCGACGTAGGGCTTATCCATAGGGCTTCAGGAAGAGCAGCGTGCCGTCCGGGAGTCGTCCCACCCATCGCGATGAACTGCCGACGCGGAGGTCGAAGCGTTCGCGGAGTGCGTCGACATCGACACCTCCCGTCTCGCGCGACCAGGTGAGAAAGAGTCGCACCGCTTTAACACTCGTGCATGCCGCGAGGAGTCGTCCCACGATCTCGGTGCGAAGGTTGTGGAGGCCCTCGAAGACCCGACGTGCTTCCTCGAGCGACTCGTGGGTGCCCACTTCGTAGAGCATCTCGAGCGAGGCCCGCTCGGGAGTAGAGGCGGAAACCCCTTCGAGTACGCCAGGTGGCGTCGAAAGCGTTTTGCGAGCGAGGTCGGGCTCGAGCCGGTCGAAGAGCTTCGCGAAAACGGCTCGTGACGGGAATCGCGTGGCGAACCACTTCGGGAGTGAGAAGCGCTCATCCGCCCAGAGCACGAGCGTCTCCCGCACGGCGACGTTATGCCGAACGCCATGCATGCTGAGTGCACTTTTGCCGCCGACATGGAGCCCTCCGACCTGACGCTGGAGCAGGCGGGCGGCACTGAGCGAGGATACCTCTTCCCCTGGCAACGAGTAGACGCCATGGCCGACGCGGATGAGCCAGCCGTTCCGCGCATAAAAGGAGGCGGCCTTGGCATCGACGCCGTGCTCAGCGAGGTCGGCAAGGTCCAGAGGAGTGCCTCGGGGCACCCCGTGCATCAGCCGCTTGATTGGACTCGACTGTGAAGTTCGTCCCATGAGCGAATTTTATCGTCATTTCCAATCTTTCCCAAGGGTTTCGATTGGATTCCACGAGCAGAATCGCTTGTGGAGCGATTTACGAAGCGCAATCTAATCATGTGGGGCCCGGCGGATATCGCCGCGGAGACCGTGGTCTAGACCCGCTAAAAAGCCGAACCAGACCATGCGGACGCCGTGGATGGCGACCCTGTGACACAGATCGCCGGCTCGCTCCGGCCCGGTGGCGTTGTAGACACGTGCGGTTCCCTTTCCTCCCGAAGCATCGTGGCACATGGCGTTCGAACCATTCTGGCTGGATGTCTTCGTCGGTGTTGTTGCCCCAAGCGAGAGCGTCGTCGCCGTGCATCCGGTCCGCTCCTCGATCAGGACTGAGGCCCTCTCAAGCCTCGCCTCTCTTCCTCCGCCGCCGCTTCGGCGGCGGGTTGATGTCGTTCTCCAAGCGATCCTCGAGCAGGTGCTTGGCCTTCTCGAACGTGGCCACCGGATCCTTGGCGTAGCTGACCCGCACCGCCGATTCGCAGTAGCCGCCGGACTGGTCGAAGAGGCTGCCGGGTTGCTCGGCCCCGCCGGCCGCATCGAGGAGCTCAAACACGAAGTCGATCGGGAGCGATTCGGGAAGCTCAGGCGTTGTGGCCGTGAGCATCGTCGCCGCCCACTCGTCGTCGATCTGCTCAAAGAGCTCATGGATCCGCCAGTCGTGCCAGTTTTGATCCGTGCCTTCCTTCAGCACTTTCACGAACGCCTTTGCCACGATCTCGTCGAAGTCGTACGGATCGACGACTCCACCGTCAGCGCGGCCATCCGTGGCATCAAAGAACAGCAGTAGGTGGTCGCAGCCGCTTCCGCTTTCGCAGTAGGGGCAGCCGACGTCGCTGTCGTCTTCGGAGCTTTCGTCTTTCATCGCCGCACCTCTTCTTCGCCGAGTCGCCACCGGTTGGAGCGGCGTTGTTTCTCCGCCTGCTTCCGTGCCCAGATCTCGTGGGCCTTCGTGATCGTCGCGACGTGTAACGCCACGAGTTCACTTTGAGTCAGTCCGTCGCCGACATAGCCGCCGGCGAGCACGAACGCCGCCGGGGAGTCCTGGCTGTCGATCCACTCAAAGACGATCTCTTCGCGAGTGACGAGGTCGTGCTGGCTGACGCCGTCCCCGGCCGGATCGACGCCGGCGTTGTAGAGCACGAGGCCATAGCCGGCGTGGCCAAGCCGGTCGAGCTCGCGCTCAATCGTCTCCAGGTAGTTGTGCCTGTCGGCGATCACGACGCGGGCATTGCTTGAGTCGGGGTAGGAGTCGAAGGAGTGTGTCGAGATGTCGAGCTGCGTGATCCGTGGCTCATCGGCGATCAGCGACGCGGTGCCGCCGCCGCAGTGAGCGTCGAAGTCGAGAATGAGCACCGACGGCACTCCGCGACGGATCGCGTCTTTCGCTGCGATTGCCAGGCCGTTGAACGTGCAATAGCCGCTGCCTCGCCCGCGACGGGCGTGATGGAGACCGCTCGACAGCGATCCGGAGATCCCCGCTTCCCGGGCCGCTGCGATCACGCCGCCGGTCGAGGCCGCGACCGCCGAAAACAGCCGAGGGCCCCATGTGAAGCCCTGCGATCGTGCCAGCGACGCCGGTTCGCCGGTGATCACCGCATCGACGTATTCGGCCGAGTGGACATCGAGGAGCTGCTCGCGGGTGGCGGCCGGCGGGGACGTGAGCCGGAGGCCTGGAATTGCCAGGGAATCCGCGATCCACCCGGCTTTGCGAGTGGTGTCGAACAAGTGCTCGGCGGCGACGTAGTCGTTGTTGAAGAAGAGTTTCATGGTGGGAGTTGTACGCACGCTCCCGGCTCTTCAGCCCCGCTATGACACGGAACACCTGTAGACCACTCCGGCGAGGGTGGTAAGATCCCCACAGCATTCGGCTCGATTGGCCGGCCCCGCAAGGGGTCGACCGTCCAACCTAGCGGCGTAGGCCTCTGCCTCGCTGACAAGGTGGTTCCGAGATCCAGCAATGGATCTCGAGGATGCGTCGTTCGGAACGTTCCGGACGAAAACACACGACAGCGAGAGGAACTCGTCATGCCGATCGGACACTTGTCGATTCGGATCAATACCCGTCGCCGCGATCACCATCTGTGGCTCAACAACGGCGGCGTGTATTGGGTGCACTACACCCTGCACTTCGACCACCGCAAGCGTCGCATCCGGCGTTCGCTTCGCACCCGTGACCTCGAGCGGGCAATTGAGCTCCGCGACGAGTTGTTCGCCCACATCCGCGAGCACGGCGAGTCAGTGGCCCGGCGGCCGCTCGTCGTCGAGAGCATGGCTCTGCCCGCGGGGGAGCGGCCGTCATGGCTTGCCTTGCTGTGAGAGCCGCGATCGTCGCGGCGACGTTCGAGACCAGATCATCACCACACCGAAGGAGATCACGATGAGAGCCCTTGTCCTTTATCCCTATCTGCAGAGCGGTTGCTGGGTGTTTGACGACGCCCGGACGGGCCTCAAGGAAGAGGCCTTTGTACGCGGTGCCAGCGAGATGATCACAAGACTCGTGGAGGTGAATCGTCTGCCAGCGGCGTCGCGGGGCTTCGAAATGACATTCGCGGCCGAGCCGTTCCCGGGCCAAGACGTGGAGCTCACCTGGGTGTCACGGGGGGAGGACGACTTTGGAAACGACTACGAAGGAGTGGTGGCTGGCCTCCCGATGGAGTGCTGGCTCTGCCCGGCCCTCGAGCTCTATTTCGAATCAGCCCCACGGCGGATCTATGTGAAGGCCGCGCCGCTCCCGGCCGGCGTGAATCCGATCTGGAATCCGCCCCCTGGCGTGATCACCCGCCGATTTGTGGAAGCACCCCGATGAAGTTGTTTCGAAGTACGCAAAAAGGAGAAGCCCGACATGTCGACAGAACATCTTGAACACCCCCGTGATCCTTGGTTCCTCATCCAAGGCCACCCGGTGATCGACCTCCATCCGCCAGTCGAGTGGCAGCCCGGTGGGCCTGGGTGGATCTTGGTCACTGACAATCGGATTCTTTGGGAGGCGATGAAGGGTCCGTGTGCAGTCTGCGCCGCGGTTCCCCCGGCTGATGTCGACCTCGGCGACCGGGATCAAGTGTACGCCCAAGTAGAGGCCGCCAGACCGACGCGGGTAAGGTTAGCCGTCACCATCGAGGAGAAGATCCCGACGGCATGGGGCAATTGGCTGTTCAGGACTTGCCGGTCGCCGATGCGGTATGAGCCGGAACCTGCCCCGAGAGGAATCGGCGCGTACTACAGCCTCATCAGTCGTTGCGAGTGCGGCAGCGGCGAAATCGGCAGCCGGGCGATGGACGAACGACAGCAGCCCGCGAGCGCCTGCGATGGCTGCAAAGGAAAGCTCCTGGCTCGAATCATCGAGGCTGCGCTTTTACAGGGCGGAGCCAAGGCCTTAACTCGTCATCCGGTCACGCACTTGGAGAACTACCTACGGCGCAAGGGCTGCGACCTCGTTGCGATCGTGGCCGGCGAGCCGCGGCCTATCCGCAAAGGGCACGTCACGATTCTGTGCCCGAGTGTTCCCAGCTCGTTCGTCATCGTCCCCGACGAGGTGGCCGACGCAGCGCTGCGGGAAGGACGACTGGCAGAGGCGTAATGAAGGGGCAGAAGCTGCTGACGTACGGTTCACTCCTGCTACGGTTCGCTAGTCCTCAACACAGACTCTGAACGCCTATCCGAAAGAATGATGAATCCATGACGCATAACGATCACTACGAACGGCTCCATCTGCGATTCACGGAGATGGAGGTGCCCCGCTGCACGTGCTGCGGCGGGAGCGACACCGCATCGGTGCAGGCAGGCGTGATCGGCCTGACGATCCGGCTCGCGGCCACCTGCCGGAAGTTCAAGCTGATCGGCAACGGCCCAAAGCCTGGTGAGTGGTTCTGCCACGGCTGCGAGAGTTTCTTTGACACGTGGGCCCCGTGCTCACCAGGAGAAGAAGGCCAGACCGATGGCGGTAGCAGGCCGCGTTCCCCATTCGTGCGGTTCGACTTCCCTCCGGGGGCGAGGCCGGAGGAAATCGCGGAGGCGATCAATGCGATGCGGGCCAAGCACCGCGCGCAAAAGGAGGAAAAGGACGAGCCGTGACGACCGCTGGCACCGGCCACACAAGGAGATGAAGCGATGGCAATTCCCGACAAGCCTGAGTGGTTCGAACCGAGGACTCTCTATTCGCGCCGCCCTCGCGATATGAGATGCGGCCGTTTCCCCGGCCCCGGGGGGATCGACGTGGTCGACGCGGTGTGGTGTTGGTACTCCGGCGGAGATCGGAAGACGTCGTACGTCCTGAACACCGACCGCGACGGCAAGTATTGGATCCTGTGGGATGGGGACTGGAGGCCGAATCGCGTGAAGTGGACACCGGTCGTCTGCGGCCTGCGACGAGGACCTGCCGGCGAAGAGATCACTCCCCAAACCGCTGCCGCTCACCTTCTCTCCGAGGCGTGGTCAGAGGAGAACCTCGACCCGCCGATGGAGTTTCGCAACCTGATCTACCCGGAGTTGCTCGACGACATCGGTCGTGAGCTTTGGCCGTCGCTCTACGAGGACTGAGGTAGACTAGCGAATAGGAGAACAGAGATGACCGCAGACTTCTTCATCCAAGGCCGGCGTGTGATTGTGAATGCTGGTCGAAAAAGGCAGCCCACCACTGCGCACCGGGAGCCAGGCGCGAGGTGTGTGCAGCGATGGAGATGTCGACCGAGGTCTGGCGCCGGGGGCTGACCGGCGAATGGTCGATGCGGGCGGCACGCTAGGAATATGGCGTCGCGTGGCGGTGCGTCGATAGCCGCTCACTTGCGTAAGTCATCGGCTTGGGCCGACGTTACGTCCAGGCATTCTTCGATCAGCAAGACGCACAAGAGGTTTTCGAGCGAGGTGTTCGACGACGGAAGGCGTGTCTCTTCATGCTTCGTCGAACCGCTCAGTTTCCCGGTGGCGTCTGCGGAATCTCTCGCCGGATGCGTTCTGCGTCGCCCCGGTCAACGTCCACGCCTGGCATTCACATAGATCGTCACGTATTCCAACGTGAGGCGAGTCCACCGGGCGCTCAGATGTCGATCGCCAGTTGAGTTCGAAGACGTGCACAGCTCGCCTGTGGCGGTGGGAAGCCTCCCGGAGGTCAGGATCGAGTGGCCCTCCGCACTCGGCCACGGGGTTATCTCGTCGCTGTGCGTGGACTGCTAAATAAACGGCCTTTCTCGGGCATATTGACTGACCACATAGCCATGAGCAGTCCCAACTGACGGCCTCTCTCCGCTGCCGCGCCTCTCGCGACAGCGTTCTTCCCGATCTCCAACGGCGCCACCGCTGCGCACCCACCCTCATGAAGATCCACATCCACGTCATCCCGATCGATCTGCCCGGCCAACTCGATCCCGTCCCCGATCCGCCCCTTGTCTGGCACTACACAACCGGCGCGAATCTAGACCTCATTCTTCGCTCGGGCGCCATCCTTCCAACCACTGCCAAGGTCCCGCCCCACGAGAAGCCCGTCGCCTGGTTCAGCACCTCCGACGAGTGGGAATTGACCGCGACGAAGGTCCCTGTGCCCGGCAAGTTGGGCCAGCTCATGACGGCTCAGGCCCAAGGCGGCTTGGCCCGCATCCATGTGCCCGCCAGCGCCGCCCCTCACCGTATCCAGGACCTACCCCGACTGGCTGGTACCTCACCCATCGACTGGCTCGGCCTCGTTCTCGCCGGCATCGAACTCGGTGCCGACCCAGCCACATGGCGTTTCACGCTTTCCTCAGTGCCCGCGTCCCTCTTCCGTGAGATCGAGTTCTTGGACCTCTCAACCGACCGCTGGCACGCCGTCGACCTCGCGGAGCGCGCGTGCCGCAATTGACAGCCCTTTCCTTCAACCCATCACCATGACCACCACCCTCTTCACCGCGATCCTGGCCTCCGGGCTCGCTATCGCGCTCTCCCGCGAGCACCGCATCCGCCGGGCATTCCAGATGCTCGCGGCCCGGCTCCTCGACAAGCTCCGCCGGCTAGACCACGCGGCGACCACCAAACGTCCGACCCACTCACCCCGGAGGCGCCCATGAAGCCACCGAACGTCACGACCTCCATCCTTCTCCCTGTCCTCCTTTGGCTCTGGCGCTTTCTTTGGCGCCGAGCCTTCAATGTTCTGGCCGTACTCGTGCTCACCGGCCTGCTTACGAACCCGGCCGATGCTGGCTGGTTCACCAGGAAGCCCGATCCCGCTATCGAGGCCGCCAACCGGGCCCTCGAGCACGCCGCCCAGACCGCCAACGACTCTGCGCGAATCCAGGCCGATCAGAACATCCG
>JBAWVV010000212.1:0-7571 GCA_037147115.1 Planctomycetia bacterium
GGGTGTTCATCGTCGATGAGAGTCGGCGGCGGTGGGCATGGAGGGGGGCTCGGCAGCCTATCTCGTCCCCGGGCAGGGGGCCACGGAGGCGGTTGTCCTTCCGGCCCGCGTTCTGGCGATCATACAGGTTCGTCGATGCGAGCCGACCGCCGCGGCCGATCAGAGGGCCGCCACCCGTTCGTCGAGCCCGGCGCCGATCGCGAGCATCTCGTCGACGGCGGACGGCTCGATGAACTCCCGCCACTGACCGACCGATCTGATATCGATCGCCCGGGTCGGATCGGTGCCGCCAGTCGCCAGCCCCGCTTTGGAGATTTGCGGGTGGTCGGACCGCTCGTGGGCCATCACCGCGGGATCCCAGTCGAGGCCGAGGTGGCCCACGACGCCGCGCAGGACCGACTCCGGCCGGCTCACGAGGGCCTCGTATCGGACCCCGATCACCGGCAGCCCGAGATGATGGTAGTGGAAGTAGGCGTCGGTCTTGTGCCTCCAGTAGAGGGCCGCGGCAGCCAGGTCGGGATGCGCCGCGGCTCGGACCAGCCCGATCTCGCGGGCATAGGTGTCGGCAAAGCGCTTGTCGTGGCCGATCCAATGCTCGACCGTCGGCAATCCCCAGGTGTGGAGCCAGGTCTGCTGGCTGCGGCCCCGGAGCTTGACCATCGAGGCGACGGTGTCGAGGAGGCCCCGGAGCATGAACACGATCGCCTCACCACGATAGACGTCGGTGGCCCGGATCGGATGCCCGAAGTCGGTCACCTCCGCATCGAGAAGCGTGCCCGTCCAGCGCGGAATCTTATAGCCCACGCGGAGTGCCTCCGCGGGCACCTCCTCCGGGCCGACGCCAGCGAGGATCGCGTAGGCGGTCGCCTCGTCGAAGCAGTGAACGTCGCGGTGCGTCCCGAGCGAGAGGCGCATGAGCGTCGTGCCGCTGCGCTGACAGCCGACAATGAAGAATCGTTGCCGATCCAAGGAGCCTTCCCTGCCCTTTCCCGCCACGCCGATCCCCACATCCCATTCCTCCGTCACCGGGGAGCCGAAGAAATAGCCTAGTGACGGTCTTTCCAACAGTCCATCATCCCAAGGATCCGATGCGGCTCCAGACTCGTCTCCCCGCCGTGGTCGGCCCGTTCTTTTCGGAAGCCGCCGGCGGCTCCGAGCCCCTGACCCTCGAGCGGATCTTGAGAACGGATTTTGAGAACGAATCTGGGGGAGCTGATCTGGGGGAGCCTGGCGCCTCGTCAGCCCGCCATCGGTGTCAATCGATTGCGGAGGCGCCGTTGACCGTCGTATCTTTGGCAGCGATTGACGGCGGCTGCGGCGACTTCCTACCATCCCGCTCAGCCGCCGCTACTGAGGAGGTTGTGGCCGTTGGACCGGGCCTTGGCGTCTGGAAACGAGCGAGGTGGCAGATGCTCCTGGCAGTCGATCTCCTCGGCGGTGCGGTCGCCACCCCGCTCGAACGCCCCAAGCCCCTTGCCGGCAGTCATATCCGTTTTGTCGGTGGGATTCTCGACGCGGCCGGGGCCCCTCACCTCGCCTCCCGGCTGACGCGGCGCGGCATCGTGCTCCAGGCCCCGTCGCCGGCGGCCATCGATCGGTTGCAGTGCCCGGGCCGCTGGCTCTACGGCGGCATCTGGTTCGATCATTACGGCCACTTCCTCCTCGAGACGCTCAGCCGAGCCTGGCATCTCGCCGACCTCCCCGGCCCGGTCGTCTTTCACCGACCTCCGGAGCAGCCCGGAGGCCCGATCGCCGCGACGATGAGCGCCTGGCAGAGAGAACTCGTCAACGCCCTCTTCGGCACCCCCTCACGAATCCATTTCGTCACCTCGACGATGGAGTTCGAAGAGCTCGTCGTGGCCGAGGCAGGCTGCGTGCTGGGGGATCGCTGCACGACGGATCAGGCCGACGCCCTGGCGAGGATCGGCACGCGGATCGCAGCACCGGCCCCGGTCGAACGAAACGATCGGAAGCTGTGGCTCTCCCGCTCGGCGCTCACCAGGGGATGCGTCATCGGCGAACAGGATTTCGAGACCGACCTGGCGGCGGCGGGCTTCGAGGTGATCCACCCCGAGGCGATGCCCCTGGCGGCACAGATCAGGGCTTTCGACGAGGCCCGCCTCGTCGCCGGATTCACCGGCTCCGCGTTTCACACCGCGCTCCTGGCGAGCCGCCGCCGCGCCAAGCTTGTTCACTTCGCCCGGTTCACTGCGGCCAACCAAAAGACCTTCGAGCTGTGTGCCGCGGCGGCGCGATACCCGAGCCAGTTCCACGATTGTTTCCTCGGGTTCTTCCCCGCTCCCCCGGCGGGAACGTCGGCGATCGCCGCAGCCCTCGACGTCCGTCAGGACTTCACCGCCGTGCGGCGGATCCTCCACGACTCCGGCGTCTGAGGGCTGGCCCCCTGGCAGGGATCTGCTCGTCGGTCGGCGGGGTGTGAATGACACGCAAATCTCCGATGGCCTGCTCTCCTCTGCGTTTTCATTGCCAGCCTCAGTCGGCCCGCACCACTCTCCGCACCCTCCCTCCTCTCCCCTCCTCCTATGGGATGATTGACAAGGGGGTGGGGGTATTGTCTGTTCAGCGGGCTTCTGCTGCCCCTCTCGCCTGCGACAGGAACGCTCATGAACCCGCTCCGAAAAAACCTGCCATGAAACGCATCGTCCTTGCCGCCACGGCAGCGGCCCTGCTGGCAACCAACGGCTTTGCTGAATCCTATATCCCCTTCAGCTACCCAAGCGCTGCCGGCGGATCGACCTACCTCACCGGTGTCCGCGGCGTGTCCGGCGGCCCCTCCGACCAGGTTTATATCTCCGGCGTCTACACCCCGCTTGGCAGCGCGGGCACCCAGGGCCTCACGTATCAGGGCTCCATCACCTCAAATACCGGCTCCTGGTACACGCTGAACTATCCCGGTGACGGCGTGGAAACCATCACCAGCACCGCCCTCTACGGTCCGAACAATCTCGGCGCCGGTATCCGCGTCGTCGGCAGCTACAAGACCGGCACCAGTGCCGCTGACATCGGCGTCATGTACGAGGGACCTGTGAGCGGCATCGGCGGCACCTGGACCAAGCTCCAAGTCTCCGGCTCCATCAACACCATCGCCCACAGCAACTACGGCAACCTCGCCGTCGGAAACTACGACACCCAGCTCGATGAGGGTCGCGCGTTCGTCTACAACATCAACGCAGGTTCCTTCAGCGATCTGACCTTCAGCGGGATCACTCCCACCAGCTGGACCGCCTACGGCATCTGGCAAAACCCGAACGGTTCGTACGTCATCGCTGGCGGCTTCAGCCTGACGCCGAGCGTCACCGGCATCGACCAGGGCTACATCGTGGACTACGACGCCGCCACTGGCCTCAGCTCGAACTTCCGCGCCTACAACTTCGGAGACAATCCCGTCACGAGTGTTGTTTCGCACTTCGACGGCATCACCAGCGACGGCCACGACGGCTTCAACCTCACCGGTGACTGGATCGGCGCAGGCGAGTCGGTAGAAGGTGGCCTTGCCTTCTTCGCCCATGTCGGACGCAACGCCAACGGCTCGTTCACCGCAGCCGAATGGCTCTCCCTCTCGTATCCCGGCGAAGGCCACGGCCCCACTTCAGGCAACACGGTCTACGAAAAGTACGTCCTCGGCATCTACGTTCCCGACGGCGGCGTCCCGCAGGGCTACATGGCCACCATCCCCGAAATCGACCCGAAAAGCCTTGGCAGCGTTTTGGCCCTCATGCTGGGAACGCTGGGACTGCTTGAGCGTCGTCGGCTGAAAGCGGCCTGACACTCGCAGGGATTCACACGGTTAGAGATTCAAAACCGGGCCGGGCATCGTAAGGTGCCCGGCCCGGTGTCATTTGGTGCCCGCAACAATTTTCTTGCTGTGAACAAATCGGAGCGGACTAGGCCATTCGGAGTCAGCGGGGACACCGGCCAGTGAACGGGAAGACAACCTTAACGAACGCCTGTCAGCCGATCTTCGATACGGCCGCTCGGCCACGCTTCCACGAGACGATACCGGCGAAGACCCCCACGGAGGCGGTCCCATCCGCACCGATCGAGATTCCCGCGTAGTAGTTATTCGCGAACTCGCCGCCAGCGAGACGCGACCACGAGACCACGTCAGCTCGCTTGTAGACCGATCCCGTGCGGTAGTCGAGGGCCGCCCAATACCAGCCCTGACGATCCTTGGCGTAGGCGTAGAGCAGTCCGTCGGCCGTCGATAGGATCGACACCACCGAGGGCACCGCCACGCTCGTGTTCGACCACCTCACCCATGATTGGCCGGTCCGGGGATCGAAGTCGACCCGCTCCACGCCCGGCTTGGTCGTACGCGGCCCGAGAGTGCTCCCGACGTTCTGGTTGCCATAGTTGTTCTCGACGATCAGCGTGTTGTTCACGGCGATCAGCGAGTTCTCAGTGCAGTTCTCCCCGGGCAGGTTCTGGAATACCGCTTGGCTGGCAACGACCTGGCCCGTCGTACGACTGTAGATGTTGACGTGCATGGAGGGGTCGGCATTGTCCGTGATCGCCACGAACTTGTTGCCATTTGCATCATTGAAACAGGTCGGCGTCGTCCCCGAGCCCTGCGATACCTGGCCCGGCTTGACCCGGGTCCCACGATCGTAAGCGGTCCGCCACGTGACACCGACCGCGTTGGTGCCAGCATCCAACCGATACTGGGCGTAATCAGTGACGACGTACACGCCGCCGTCGCTGTCGGTCGAGAATGACTGCGTGTTGGTCTCGGTTGCGACACCACCACTCGCCGTCCGCAGCGACGTTATCTGCTGATCGCCATCGCGCGTCACATACCCCGCCTTGGCGTTCTTGGTGACAAACCACATCCTGCCGGCGGAGTCCGGTACCACGGAGTTGAGGATGTCACCATCGTCGTTGATGGCTAACGCGAGATCATAGACCTGAGGATTGGCATCGAAGCGATTGCCGGTCGTGCTGTACAGCCGAATCTGCTGGTTGGCCGTCACGCACACGATCTTGTCACGCTCGTCGATGTAGAAGTATCCGCCGCCCGCGAAACTGGTGCCCTCCGGAGTGACCTTACTCGGCAACGAGACTTGGTCGAGCGTGGCACCGGTCGTCGGGTCCATCATCGCGAGCGTGAAGGCCGTGTAGCCGGGCTGGGTGGCGTCGGGCCCTGAGAAGATCGAGAACTGCTGGCCCCGAGAGTTAAACGCCAGCGTGCCGCCGATCTTGTCGGGCAGCGGCCCACGATAGTTCTCAGCGACGTGCGTGACCGCGTTCGTCGCCGGTCCCTTGATTGAGACCGTAGCAGTGGCCCGGGAGTTCTTGTGGATTGAACTGGAGTTGTTCGCCGCCATGAAGGCGTTTTGGTATGGAGCCGGTGCGGTAATCGCCTGCGGGCCAGGAGCGATCACGACCCGGGGCTTCGGCGGTGCGATGCCCACGAAGATCACGATCGCGTTGCCACCGCCGCCCTTGGCCTTATCGCCAACGAGGATCTCACCGGTGGCGTCCCACGTGAAGTCGGGCTTCCAGTTGTTGATGGCCCACATGTTACCGGCCTGATCGACCCGGACCTGGGTCTGCCGTTGTAAAGGGAGATAGCTCTCCGGCGCGCCCTTGCCGTAGAGGGGATAGCCGTTGGCCTGACGGACCTGCTCGCCACCGGTGGACACGGTGTATCCGAAAGGATTCGAAATTGGCTGACCTTCGGCAAAGCCTTGGGGCCGCTTCGCGGCATTCGCACCGGCCAGCACGGAGATCGCCGGCTTGGTGTAGACCTTACCCAATCCCTCGGGACCGAAGTTGGCGACCCAGATGTTGTCGTTGCCGTCCACTTCCGCACCCCACGGGCCGGAGATGCCTCCGCCCGAATACCGCTTGATGTCAACGAGAGGATTCATGGTGTCGTTCCAGTTGAATGGCACCTTGTACATGCTGTCGGCCGGTCCGCTGGTAATCCAACAGTTACCGAGCGAATCGAGCACCATTCCCTTAGGGGCGTGCAGGAAATTGTCGTCGACAGCTGGGTTCTTCACCCCTGAGGTCGGAGCCACACCGACCGGCGTAAACAGGGGCTCGACGGTGTAGTTGCCCGGGCCGCCGTTCAGCTTGACCCGGACGAATCCCCCTGGGGCATTGATGTCGGAGAGGTCGCCGCTGTAGCTGACCCACACCGATTCGTCGGCGGCCAGCCGCACGTCGAACGGACTCTGGAAGTGATTCCGATCGAGGTTGGTTGGATCGTACCGCTCGTTAAAGGCCCGCCACACGCTGTCGGGAACTCTGTACGACACTGCTTTCGCTGGGTCCCCCTTCGGGAAAACTACGACCGAGTTGTTCTCGAGGCTGGCGATGTAGACGTTGCCCTGCGAGTCGACCTGGATGCCCTGGGCCCGCTTCACCGCTGGAAATTCGCCGGTCGTCTGGTTGATGCCGAAAATGCCCTTGTCGCCGGACAGCGGGACTCCCGTCGGGCTAAACAAAGACACCGATCCGGTGCCGCTTTCGTACGGTTCCAGGCCGGGCTTGTCGCCGGGGGCCCTGCCCCAACCGACGTTGGTGGCCCAGATGTTTCCGGTTGTGGGATCGATCGTGATGCCAAAGCTGCCGCCGAGCGTGCCGCCGCCGTTCACCGGCGATTTGGGCGAACTGGTGGAAGGGGCCCCATTGGGCTTGAGAACAAAGAGGCTCTTGGAAGAGTCGGGCTGGTCCGGCGAGATCATGTTGTTTGACACCCAGGCGTAGCCCCTGTCGTCGAACACGAGTTGAGCGGGGCCGGCCATCATTTGCTTCCGACTGCCTGAGTTGTTGACGACTACGGTCAGCGTGAAGGCGTCCGGCGCCTGGAACAAACCGTTGCTGTAGGTCGCTGAGTAGCGGGTCATGCCGTAAATCTCAGCGACCTTTGAGTCGGGATGCCGGTTGACTTCGGCGAAGGCCTCAAAGACGTTGTCAGGAGTGGTTCCGTTTTGCGGCGTCGCATACGTGAAGAATTGAGAGCGGAGGAGAGCTCGCTCGAGTGGCTGACTGCGCACCATCGCTGCCGTGAGGTTGCCCAACGATCGGAGGGTCCGCAGCGAGTTCGTCTCGTACTTGTTTGGGGCGGAGAGGAGCACTGAAGACGCCGCCCCAGTGGTCGCCGACACGAGGTTGCTATTCATGTCGGCCGCGATCCTGAGGCCGAAGGGATCACCGCCGATCCCACCGTCTGTGCGACAGAACTGCGTCATCGAGTAGCCTGCCGCGACGGTGGTGAGCTCGTTTACGGTGATCGCCATCTTGGGCAGTTTGGAGCCCAGAACGGTCGTCAGCGAGACGCCGCCGCCCAGGTCGGCAGTCACGTAAAAAACTCCAGTCGTTGTCGCCCCCGCCACGTTCGCGATCTGGAACGCGCCATTGCGACGGCTGACGGCGGTCCCCAGAGCGTGCGGAGCAGCGTCGGTGGCCTCCCACAGCGTGACCAACGCGCCGGCCTGCGGTTGCCCCAACTTCCCAACGCCCGACATTACATTGCCATTGAACGTGTCCCCGGCCATCATCTGCCGCGGCTCCAACCGGTCGACTTGCAGCGTGTCATGATG
>JBAWVV010000213.1:0-7545 GCA_037147115.1 Planctomycetia bacterium
CGAGACTCCTCCCTGAGGGCTCGTCTTCTCCCCAACGCTTCAGCCGACATTCCCCGCCTCGGAACGCTTCGGCAGGCTCGAGTTTGTCGGTGGCAACGGCGCCCGATCACGACGCTGTCTTCCATGAGGTTTTCGCGCCGCTGCCAGAGGCCTGATCTGGCGTCAGTCACGGCGGTGCAGCGGGGCCGCCGAACGATCTTTCCGTCGCTTCCCAGACGGTGAGGCTGGGGGCATAGCCGAGCTCGCGGCGGGCCGCGGAGAGGTCGAAGTAGTGGTCGGTCGCCATCTCCTCGGCGAGGAACCGTGTCAGGGGGGGATCGGACTTGAAGCGGCCTGTTCGCCACGTCGTCTCCGCCACCGTTGCCAGCACTCGCGCCAGCCGCGCGGAGATCTTCCGCCGCACCGGGGCGACGGAGTGCAACTCGAGGACCCGCGCAATCCAGCCCCACAGCGGCACCGGCGTTCCCTGGCTGATGAAATAGGCCCGCCCCCCCGCGGCCGGCCGCTCGTCGAGCGCGACGGCCGCGCGCACATGGGCTTCCACGCAGTCATCGATGAAGGTCAGATCGACGAGGTTCGAGCCGTCGCCCACCTGCACAAGGCGGCCGGCCCGGGCGCGGGTAAGAATCGTCGGCACGAGATTCGTGTCGCCGGGGCCGAAGATCAGGTGGGGCCGCAGGGCAATCGTTCGCAATTCGGCGCTGTGGGCCGCGAGTACGGCTTGTTCTGCGGCCGCTTTCGTCTCGGGATAGAAGGCCTCGAAGTGGGCCGGGTAGGGCTGCGACTCATCGACCCCCCGCAGCCCGGCCGGCGTGGCCACGACGCTCGGCGACGAGGTGAACACCAGCCGCGGCACTCCGGCCTCACGGCAGGCGGCAATGACATGGTCGGTGGCCACGATGTTGCCGGCCCGGAATGCTCCCTTTGGACCCCACATCTTCACATGCGCCGCGGTGTGGAACACGCATCCGACGCCGGTGAAAATCCCGGCCAGCGACGACTCGGCCGCGGGGGCGGCAAGATCGTGGATCACCGTCCGGATCCCCGCGGCGGCGAGCAAGGGGGACGGTCGCCGGGCGAGGGCGATGACGTCGTGACCGAGAGCATGGAGACGGCGGCAAAGAGCCGAGCCGACGAAGCCACTTCCCCCCGTGACGAGCATCCTCATGCCAGCGCCGTGCCCCCTGGCCCGATCTCGATCGCCGACTGGGTGGCGGCCCACACGGAGAGCTTGTCGCGGAAGATCTTGGCGTTGTGCCGGGCGTCGACCGGAAACGACGGATGGAAGTAGAAGCGCCGGATCGGCACCGTCACCGGATCAGCGGCGGCTAGAGCCCCCAGCTCCTCGGCCAGACGGCGACGGGCGGCGACGGAGTGGGGCCAGTGCTCCCTTTTCGGCTCGACGACGACCGCCGGCTTTCCATCGACGGCGACCAGCGCCGACCGGCCCACGGCCGGATGACGGTTGAAGACGTTCTCCACCGGCACGCTGTGGAACGCCCGCCCGGGCGTGTCGACCATGTGGAGGCGTCGACCGCAGAAATAGAGTTGGCCCGTGGTATCGAGGTAGCCCATGTCGCCCATCCGGTGCCACACCCGCTCGCCATCGATGATCTTGCCAGCCGCGGTCGCCTCGGGGCGCCGCAGATACTCCCGGCTGACGGTGGCACCACTGACGACGATCTCACCGATCTCGCGCTCGGCGCAATCGACGAGCGTCTGGGCTGCGGGGGCCACGACCGGGCGGACGATGCGGAGGGTGACACCGTCGATGGCGCGCCCCACTGGCGTTCCCTGCTCCCCTGTCAGCGCCATCACCAGGGTCTGATGACGGAGATCCGCCGCCGCCGCGATCGTCACCGGGAGGGCTTCGGTGGCGCCGTAGGGGGTGAAGCTCTCCGCCTGGGGGCAGGCGGCCGCGACGAGGTCGATCGTCGCTTGCGACACCGGCGCCCCGGCCATGAACACGCGCCGCAGCTGGGGGAGCGACGTGCCGGTCTGCCGGCAATACTCCGCGAGCTTCGACCACAGCGTCGGCGAGCCGAAGCAGGTCTCGTTGCCGAGATCCTGCATGACCCGCACGATCCGCCCCGGCACGAGCGACAGCGGCCGGCTGGGGTTGAGCGGCGGGAAGATGCTCCCCACGCCGAGGGCGGCGGTGAACAGGCTGAAGACGGGGAGGAGCGGCAGATCCTGCTCGCCGCCGCGAAACCCGAACTGCAAACGGAACACCGCCAGTTGCTCGGTGAGCATGCGGTTGGTGAACACGACCCCCTTCGGGGTGCCGGTGGCCCCCGACGTGAAGGCGACCAGCGCCGCGTCGTCGGCCAGGCGGGGAATCGGGGCAGGGGGCTCGCTCGACGGCCGGAGCAGATCGCGCACCCGCGTCGCCCCGAACATCGGAAACCGGCTCGCCACCACACAAAACCGGAGCGAGCGGAACAGCCCGGCCGCCTTGAGACGGAGGAGATGCGCCTTCGGCACGCCGATGAAACCACTCGGCTCGGCTTCTTTCATGCAGGCAAGGACCGCATCGATCCCCATGCCGGGATCGATGAATACCGGCACCGCGCCGCGCCCCATCACCGCATAGCTCAAGGCGAGGAAATCGGCTCCCGGGGAGACGAGCATGATGACCCGCTCGGCGGCCCGCAGCCCGGCCGATGTCAGGCCGTGCTCGTAGGCATGAATCCGGGCCGAGAGGGCAGCGAAGTTGATGGCGTCGTACTTGGGCGCCCCGCGCCAGCGGGGGAACGACGCCCGCGTCACCGCCGAGACCCACGGCGCGGCCGCGGCCGCCACCAAGAGCGCCGCATAGAGCCCGCCAGCCGCGGGACGCAAGTCGGCGGGCCCGGCCGGATCGGTCGCCAGTCGCAGCGGATCGGCTTTTTCCCCCCGTCGACCAGCGAGCGTCGGCTGCGCCCCGGGGACAGCGGCCCGCAGAAACGTCCCGACCTCGGCCACCACCCGCTCCGGGGCATCCTCGATGACCAGATGCGAGGCGTCGGCGATCGGCACCACCTCCGCCGCCGGGAACCGGGCGGCGACATGACGGAGGATCCCGGGATGGAAGCAGGGGTCAAGCATCCCCCAGATCAGCTTCACCGGCTTCCCCGCCAAGAGCGGCAGGCCCGCTTCCATCTCCTTCATCGCGGCATGGCTCGGATGCGAGGCCTTGAAGGGGATGTCGCGGACGAAGCCCCAGATCGCCGTCCGACTGGCGCGCGTGGGATAGGGATGGAGATAGCCCTCCCGCACGTCGGCCGCCAGCCCGTGGGCGGCCCCCTGGCTCACCAACAACTTGAGAAACCAGCGCGAATGCTGCGTCAGCCAGCGGCCGACCCGCGGCGAGGCCGCCATCCGGATCACCGGCGGAAGGAGCGCGGTCTCCGCGAGCATTGTGTTGAGGTAGACGAGCCGGTCGACATCGTCAGGGCGTCGGACAGCCAGCCCCGTCCCGATCGGCCCCCCCCAGTCGTGCATCACGAGCGAAAATCGGCCGATCCCGAGGTGGGCGAGGAGCTCCTCGAGATGGGCGATCCGGTCGACCGCCCGGAAGTGGACGTCGGCTGGCTTGTCGGAGAGTCCGCAGCCGATGTGGTCGGGGACGATCACTCGGAAGTCGCCCCGCAGCTCGGCGATCAAGCGGCGGAACTGAAATCCCCAGGTGGGATTGCCATGGAGGCAGACGACGACCGGCCCGCTCCCCTCGTCGACATAATGGAGGCGGTGCCCCGCGGGAGTGCCGGGACAACTTCCCACCGAGAGGAACCGGGAGCGGAACGGGAACAGCGTGGCCAGACCACCAGCGGCCTGGCTACGAGGGTTTTGGTTCCGCGTGTCCTGGCGGTCGCTGGGGGGAAGTCCGTTCATGGCTGGATCGGGCCTGTCTCCTACCACTCGAATCCGAGGAATCGCGTGTTGAGACCACTGCCGAAAGCGGCGAGGACGACCTTCTCGCCACGTTTGATCCCCTTCTCCTCCGCACCGATCGCCAGCGCGGCGGGAAGGCCCGCCGAGACCATGTTGCCGTAGCGCTTGTAGATCGCGAAGTCCTTGTCGAAATCGAGCCCCATCTCACGGTAAAACGCGTCGTTACACTGCCGCCCCACCTGGTGACAGAAGACGTGGTCAACGTGGTCTTTCGACCATCCCAGCGACGCCGTCACGTCCGGAAACGCTCGGCCGGCGAGCTTCGCCGCCGCCGCGATCAGTTGGGCCGCGTCGGAGGTCATGATCGGCGCGATCTCCTCCCCCTGGCCCACGCTGAAGTCGCCATTACCGATGCAAAGATTGTGGTACTGCGACGCCAAACGCGACGCTCCACCGACGAACGTGTGGCCCCCTTTGGAGACGCTCGAGTGGCAGAGGACAGCTGCCACGGCGCCGCACCCGAGCGTCAGCGTGGGGAGCATCTGGAGCATCTTTTCGCGCGTGATCTCGGTGTCGCCGAGGATCTGGTCGAAGGTGGAGTGGACGACCTTCGAGATGTTTTCGCCTGAGCAGAGCACCCCGACCTTCACCGTCCCGGCCTCGATGAGGTGGGCGAGCATGATCAGGCCGTCGCTGAAGCCGATGCAGGCATTGGTGATGTCGAAGGCGAGCGACTGCTCGGGGATGCCGAGATTGTTGTGGACGAGGCAGGCCGTCGCCGGCTCGAAGAAATCGCGCGACACCGAGCAGTTGATGAGGGCACCGACATCCCCGGCGGCGAAGCCGGACTTCTCCAGCGCCTCCCGGGCGGCGATCGTCGCCATGGAGCTGGGGGTCACGTTCGTCGGCCACATGCAGCGCGTGGTCACGCCGCTGACGCGCTCAAGCGTGCCGAACGGGATCCGCAGCCGCTGGTAGGCGGGGGCGAGTCGTTCCTCGATCTCCGTGGAGGACAGCAGCGTGGTGGGGAAGTGGAGGCCGAACGCCTCGAGGCGAACATGGTCGAACCGGAACGAGATCATCAAGTGCTCCTCACTGCCCCAAAACCCGCCGACACCGTTTCAGACTCCACCACACGTCAGGCCGGCCCGGCCGCACCCTGTGAATCACCGCGACCTGCCACGGTCGCCCCGCAGAGGATATCCGATCCGCTCCCCCCCCACCCCGACGTCGCCAGCGTGTCTTCGGCGGGGGCCGCCACGGCGGCGGGAAAGGCCTCGAGTTGTCGCATCGTCGTCTTTCCGACACAGATGTCGAGCAGCCGCCCGAACCGGCGGAAAACACTCTCCTGTCGGTAGGGAAGTTCGTACTGGAGGCAAAGCGCCTTCACCCGCGGTTGGATGAGGCAATACTGCCGCATCGGCAGGTCGGGAATGAGGTGGTGCTCGATCTGATAACCGAGCCAACCGCTGAAGTAGTCGACGATCTCGGGGCCGCAGTGGTAATTCGCCGAACCGAGCACCGACATGACGTAAAACTCCCCCTTACCGCCGTAGTGGAAGCGAAAGCGGTAGAGATCGTCGGCGGTGTGGTTGGGGGCAATGACGAGGAATGTGTGAGCGTTGGTGATCACCTCGGCGAGCAGCCTGTTGACGAGAACGTACACCGCCGCCATGCCCCCGAGCGGCAGGAAGAGGAGCGGAATGACGACAAAATGCCAGGTGACGTAGGGGGCATAGCTCTCCAGCCACAATCGGCGCACCGCCGGGCGGCGAACATCGAAGACGCTCCCCAAGGTCAGCACGGCCATCGGCACCCCCCGGCGCCTCCGGCGGCCGCGGTCTTCGAGGACAGCGAGCGAATTGGGGGCGTAGTAGAAAATCTTCCAGATACAAGCGGCGACGGCGACAAATACGACTTTGAGGGCCACCGGGATCCGCATCCGGCGGAGAAACTCCAGATGCCGCTCGGCCACGTCCGGATCATCATCCTCCCCGGTGTGGTAATGGTGGAGGACGTTGTGCTCGTGGTCCCAGGCTGCGGGGAGAAGCCAGTCGAACCAGTCGAGATACCGCCGCCAACCACGGGCGAAACCCTGGCTGGTGTAGCGGCGGGGAATCCCCGGCACGCGGTCGTATCCGCGGTGAAGGATGTGGTGTGCCAGGAACCACCGGGTGAACAGACCGAGGCTCAAGGCAACGGCGCTGACGGGATTGGGGAAGATCCAGGCAGTGGCGTAGCCGACGAGCGTCGCCACACGCCCATAGCGCTCGATCCGCTTGAGATGGCGGAAGTCGGCAGGGCCGATCGCGGCATACGCCTCCGACCTGATGCGGTCGATGCCGGCACTGAAGCCGGCGACATCGATCCGACCGAGATCCCCGTCCGTGGCCTCCAGACCGATGCTCATGCGGATAGACCGTGGTGGGGCCCGCCAGGCCCGATCCCCGGCCCAATTGGCCGAACGGTCGAAGCAGCAGGAGGACGGCGGGACGGGGGGGTGGACGGGGCAGGGGAGACAGCCGAAGTTGATCGTACCCCTTGGCGGCGGCGGGGAAAAGCTACCGTCACGCGGTTTTCTTGCGGTTTGAGGGGGGAAACCATCGGATTCAACCCTTGACAGCCCGCGCCCCGCTGCTGTCAGCCGCCCCAGATCGGCCAGGCCCGGCCACCGGCCCGCTCCAGCCGCGCAAGCGTTGTCTCGTAGAGCGATTCGAAGACGGGCTGCGTGAGCACCTCGACGGTCGCGCCGGCGGCGAGGACGCGCCCGGCTTTGAGGACGATCGTCCGCTCGAAGGCCGGCAGAATCTCCTCGACATGGTGGGTGACCATGACCACCGCCGGGCCTTGGCCCCCCCCCAGATGTTCCCCCAGCCAGCCGAGGAAGCGCTCGCGCGCCCCGGGATCCATCCCGTCGCACGGCTCATCGAAAACCAGCAGGAGCGGGTCGGCGACGAGCGCCCGGGCCACCATCACCTTCTGCCGCTCCCCCTGGGAGAGGACGCCGAAGGGGCGATCGGCAAGATCGGCACAGCCGACCCGCTCAAGCTCCGCCGCCCCCCGCGCCCGGTCGGCCTCACTCGGCTCCATCCCCACGAAGAACTTCAAGCCGAGCTGCGCGAGCGTCCCCGACACGACCGTATCGAGGGCCGGCTCGTGGGCGGGGATCTCCCGGGCGATGGAATCGGCCACGAGCCCGATCCGCCGCCACAGGTCGCGGAGATCCTGGTATTCCTTCCCGAGCCGTTCGATCCGCCCTGTCGCAGGCCAGAGCTGGCCGATGGCGAGCTTGAGAAGCGTCGACTTGCCGGAGCCGTTGGGGCCCAGCAGGGCCCACCGTTCCCCCGGAAGCACGCGCCAGTTCACGCCGTCGATAATCTTCCGGCCGTCGCGCTCAAAGCCGACATCGGCAAGGTCAAACAGCGGCGCGGCGGGGCTGGGCATGGCACCATCCTACCGAGGGCCGGAGTGCCGTCTGTCGGTCCGGCCGCCGGAGGAAGCCAAAATCGATGACTCGACGCTGCCGGTCGGTCAGGGGGCGGGGGGCTGCGGCGGCCCGGGGGGCGTGATCGGTGGGATCGGGAAGCCCTGAATCGATGGCGGGAGGAGTCCGGCCGGAGGGGCGCCGGGAAAACCAGGGGCGCCGGGAAAACCGGCGGCGCCCCGGGCCTG
>JBAWVV010000214.1:0-7482 GCA_037147115.1 Planctomycetia bacterium
ATTGCCGGCGGTCTGGAAAAAGCCCGGCGCGACAAGCTCCGCAAGCTCGTTGAACTGGGGCTCGACCCGTGGGGGAGCCGGTTCGACGGGGCCGCTTCCATCGCCGCGGTGCGCGAGCAGGGGGAGCCGCTGAAGCGCCCCGCAGGGGAGCCGCCGGCAGAGGACGGCCCTACCGTCCGCGTGGCCGGGCGGATCATGCTCCAGCGGAATGCCGGCAGCCTCGTCTTCATTTCGCTTGCCGACCGCTCCGGGCGGATCCAGATCATGCTCGGCAAGAAGCAGGTCGGCCCCGAAAATTGGAAGGTAGTCGACTGCCTCGATCTCGGCGATCTGATCGGCGTCGACGGCCGGCTCGGGTATTCGAAGACCGGCGAGCTGACGGTGTTCGCCTCGGCGCTGACGTTTCTCACGAAGTCGATCGAGACGCCGCCGGACAAGTTTCATGGCCTGGTCGACACCGAGCTCAAGCAGCGGATGCGCTATGTCGACCTGATCCACGGCGAGGGGGTGCGCGAACGGTTCATCGCCCGCAGCCGGATTGTCGCCTCGGTGCGGCAGACGCTCTTCGACCGCGGCTACCTCGAGATCGAGGGGCCGACGCTCCAGGACTCGGCCGGCGGCGCCGCGGCCCGCCCCTTCAAGACCCACCACAATGCCCTCGACATGCCGCTGGTGCTGAGGATCGCGCTGGAGCTCCATCTCAAGCGGCTCCTGGTCGGCGGCATGGAGCGTGTCTTCGAACTGGGGCGCGTCTACCGCAACGAGGGAGTGAGCCCGCGGCACAATCCCGAGTTCACGATGCTCGAGGCCTACGAGGCCTACGGCGACTATGTCACCATGATGGACCTGACCGAGGCGATCATCCGCGCTGCGGCGAAGGTCGCCGGGACGCCGCCGACGGTGCAGTGGATGGGGCACGACATCGATCTTTCCAAGCCTTTCCGTCGGGTGAAGTACGACGATCTCCTCCGCGAGGTGGTCGACTGTGATCCGGCCGATCCGGCGAGCATCACCGCCGCGGCCGCCAGCCGCGGCATCGACACCGCCGGCCGCCACCCCGACGTCATCAAGAGCGATCTCTTCGAGGCGACCTGCGAAGTGACCCTCTCGGCCCCGACGTTCGTGATCGATTATCCCGCCGCGATCTGCCCGCTCACGAAGCGGAAGGCTGGTCAGCCGCACGTTGCCGAGCGCTTCGAGCTGTATGTCGCCGGCATGGAACTGGCCAACGCCTACACCGAGCTCAACGACCCCGATCTCCAGGAAGAGCTGTTCCGCACGCAACTCGCCGGCCTCGCCGCTGAGGAATCGATGGCCCGCATGGATACCGATTTTATTCGCGCGCTCCGCCACGGCATGCCGCCGGCGGGGGGCCTCGGGATCGGCATCGATCGGCTCGTGATGCTGCTGACGCAGTCGGCATCGATCCGCGACGTGATCCTCTTCCCCATCCACCGCCCGCAGACCGAGGACTGAAGCCCTTGTACACCCTCCTCCTCTGCTGGCGCTACCTGCGGACCCGCTGGATCGCCCTGGCGAGCGTCGTCAGCGTGACCCTCGGCGTGGCGACGATGATCGTCGTCAACGCCGTCATGGCCGGCTTCGCCCACGAGATGCAGTCGCGGATCCACGGCATCCTTTCCGACATCGTCTTCGAGAGCCATTCCCTCTCCGGATTCCAGGATCCGCAGTGGCACATGGAGGAGATCCACCGCGCCGGCGGCGACGACATCGAGGGGATGACGCCGACGGTGGCCGTGCCGGCGATGCTCAACTTTCAGGTCCGCGGCCAGTGGGTGACCCGGCAGATCATGCTCATCGGGATCGACGAGACGACTCACGCGAGGGTGAGTGATTTCGGCCGCTACCTCCAGCATCCGGACAACCGCCGCCAACTGTCGTTCGGCCTCCGTGACGGCGGCTACGACACGATCGACAGCCAGACCGACGACCAGCAGGTGGCAACGCGGCCAGCCCTTGAGGGAGCCGGCTGGCCCCATCGCCGGATGCGCGTCGAACGGGAGCGGGCCTGGCGGCAGCGGCAGGCCGAGCTCGAAGGAGCCGAGCAGGCCGGTGCCGGATCGCGTAGCGGCGGCCCCGTGCGCCCGGTCGATCATCAGGTCGATGCCGTGCTCGCCGAGACGACGCCGGCGGTCGCCACGGCCGCGGCGCCTCCCGACGAGCTCCCCCCGACCGCCGAGGCCCATCCTCCGACCGCCCCCCTCGATCCCTTTCGGGCCGCCAAGCCGGAGGAGGAGGGGCGCACGTTCGACCCCTCGCGGGAGCAGTTCACCGGCATCGTCCCCGGCATCGGGCTGGCAAGCTTCCGCGACTCCAGCGGCATCGACCGGTTCCTCGTCCTCCCCGGCGACGACGTGAAGATCACCTTCCCGACCGCCGGCACGCCCCCGAAGGCGGTCACCGACACCTTCACGATCGTCGACTTCTACGAGAGCAAGATGAGCGAATACGACTCAAACTTCGTCTTCGTACCGATCGAGCAACTCGAGAAGGCGCGGGGGATGATCGACCCGCAGACGGGTCTGCCGAGCGTCAATTCGATCCAGATCAGGCTCCGGCCCGGTGCCGACCTCGAAGCCGTCCGCGACCGCCTCCGGCAATCTTTCCCCGCCGACATGTATGCCGTTTCGAGCTGGAAAGACAAGCAGGGCCCGCTCCTCTCGGCCGTCGACATGGAGATGGCCGTCCTCAACATCCTCCTGTTCATGATCGTCGCCGTCGCCGGTTTCGGGATCCTCGCCATCTTCTTCATGATCGTCGTCGAGAAGACCCGCGACATCGGGATCCTCAAGTCGCTCGGCGCCAGTTCCTCAGGCGTGGCCGGCATCTTCCTCGGCTACGGACTGTTCCTCGGGCTCGTCGGTGCCGGCGCCGGGCTGGCCCTCGGCCTCGGGATCACCTGGAACATCAACCGCATCCGCACGGTCGTCGAATGGTGCACGGGGGAGCGGGTCTTCGACCCCTCGATTTACTACTTCTTCCGCATCCCCACGATCGTCGACGCGTGGACGGTCGCCTGGATCATCGCCGGCGCGGTGGGGATCGCGGTGGCGGCAAGCGTGCTGCCTGCTCTGCGGGCCGCACGGCTCCATCCCGTGGAGGCGCTGCGGCATGATTGACACCAATCGCAGAATCGATCCGTCCGGGGCCCCGCTCCTCCAGGTGCGCGGCGTCCGCAAGTCCTACCGCTCCGGCGCGGGGATGCTCGAGGTGCTACGCGGCGTCGACTTCGAGGTCGAACCGGCGGGATTTGTCTCGGTGATCGGCCAGAGCGGGTCGGGGAAGAGCACGCTCCTCCATCTCATGGGGCTCCTCGACGCCCCCGATGCCGGTGAGGTGCACCTTGCCGGCCAGCGAATCGACAACCTCCCCAGTGCCCGCCGCGACCGCCTCCGCAATACCGACATCGGCATGGTCTTCCAGGCCTACCACCTCCTCCCCGAGCTCTCTGCCCTCGAGAACGTCCTCGCGCCGCTCCTGGTGCGCTTCTCGATCATCGAGTGGTTCCGGCGCAAAGCGGAAGCGCACAGGCGGGCCGAGGCCCTCCTCGACCGCTTCGGCCTCCGGGGGCGTCTCCACCACAAGCCCCGACAGCTGTCGGGGGGGGAGATGCAGCGGGTGGCGATCGCCCGGGCACTCGTCGGCCAGCCGCGCCTGCTCCTCGCCGATGAGCCAACGGGCAATCTCGACGAGGAGACCGGGGGGGGAATCCTCGACACGCTCTGCGAGTTGAACCACGCCGATGGGCTTTCTATAGTGCTCGTCACGCATGACCAGTCGATCGCGAGGCGGGCCGACCGGATCGTGCGACTGGTCGCCGGACGGGTGGAGCAAGCCTGACCGGCCCACCGGCAGACCACCGCCCCCGGCCCCCACCGAAATCCCGCGGACGCCCACCGTCGCGTCGGCGTCCATCCCGAAGGTGACAGCCCATGCCGCGCATCGTGTTCATGAACGACCGTCTCGTCCCCGAGGATGAGGCGCGTGTCAGCGTCTTCGACCACGGTCTCCTCTACGGGGACGGCGTCTTCGAGGGGATGCGGAGCTACGCAGGGCGTGTCTTCCGCATGGAGGCCCACCTCGACCGGCTCTGGGACAGCGCCCGGTCGATCGCGCTGGAGATCCCCATGACGAAGGAGGCGGTGGCCAAGGCGGTCAACGACACCCTCGCCGCCAACAAACTCCCCGACGGCTACGTCCGGCTCGTCGTCACGCGCGGGGCGGGGACGCTCGGACTCGATCCCAACCGCACCTCCCATCCCCAGGTGATCGTCATCGCCGACACGATCAGCCTCTACCCGCGCGAGCTCTACGAGTGCGGCTTGAGGATCGTGACCGCGGCCACGCAGCGCTCCCATCCGGCCGCGCTCTCGCCGCGGATCAAGTCACTCAATTACCTCAACAACATCATGGCCAAGCTCGAAGGGCTCCAGGCCGGGTGTGTCGAGGCCTTGATGCTCAACCACAAGGGCGAGGTCGCCGAGTGCACGGCCGACAACGTCTTCGCCGTGCGGAAAGGGGTCGTCCTCACGCCTCCCCCCGATGCCGGGATCCTCGAGGGAATCACGCGCGGCGCCGTCATGGATCTGGCCCACAGCGCCTCCATCCCCTGCCGCGAGGCGACGCTCACCCGCCACGATCTCTACACCGCCGAGGAGGTGTTCATCACCGGCACGGCCGCCGAGGTGGTGCCGGTGGTGGAGATTGACGGCCGGAAGATCGGCGCCGGCGTTCCCGGCCCGGTCACGACGCGCCTGGCCGCCGATTTCCACAAGCATGTCCGCGGCGGCTGATCGCCCGCCTCCGCCGCCGCGTCAGATCACCGCCCCGCGTCAGCGGATCCCCCGCCGAGGAGATGCTGCCGGACGAACATCACGGTGGCATAGAATTGGTAGTCCATGTTCGGCTTTTTGCGGAAGCCGTGCCCCTCGTCCTTGGCGTTGAGGAACCAGACCGGGCCGCCGTTCCCGCGGACCTTCGCTACCATCTGCTCCGCCTCGCTGGCAGGGACACGCGGGTCGTTGGCCCCCTGCACGATGAACAGCGGCTTTGTGATCCGCCCGGCGTTGTTGAGCGGGGCGATCCGCTCGAAGAACTCGGCCACCTCCGGCACGCGCTCGTCGCCATACTCCACGCGGCGCAGGTCGCGCCGGTAGCTTTCGGTGTTCTTTAAAAACGTCGTGAAGTGCGAAATCCCGACCACATCGAGAGCGCAGCGGATCCGCTCGTCGTAGGTCGTGGCGCAGGCGAGCGTCATGAAGCCGCCATAGCTTCCGCCGGTGATCATGACACGGTCGGGGTCGAGATCGGGCCGGCTGGCGATCCACTCGAGGAGGGCCCCGATGTCGCGAACGGAATCCTCTCGCTTCAGGCCGTTGTCGAGCTTCACGAACGTCTTGCCGTAGCCGGTCGAGCCACGGACATTCGGATACACAAGAGCCACGCCGAGCTCACTCATGAAGAAATTGTTGCGCCCCTGGAAGATCGGCCGCGACTGCCCCTCGGGGCCTCCATGGATGTTGATGATCACCGGCCTACGCCCGGTGAATCGGGGAGCGGCAGGGTAGAGAAAGCCGCGGATCGTGAGGCCGTCGAAGCTCTGCCAATCGATCGCCCGCGGCTCGACAAGCGTGTCGGCCACGAGCCCGCCGAGCTCGCTTTCCGTCCAGCGGACGGCCGGCCCCCCTTCGGCCGCATCCCACACGTAGACATCGGAGGTGGAGCGGGCCGACCCGACCGAGAAGGCCAGATGGCGGCCGTCGGCATGCCACGTTCCGCCGCTGATCACCCCTTCCGGCAAGCCGGTGACCGGGCGGTGTTTCCCGGTCGTGGTGTCGAGGACCCGCGCCCGCGACACCCCGGCTTCGTTGGTGATGAAGGAGAGTCTCGTGCCATCCTCCGAGAGATCGAAACCCTCGACCTCCCAGGGGATGTCGGCGGCGACGACCTCAATCGCACCGGTCGCCGGGGTCCATCTCGCGAGCCGGGCGATCTCCGCATCTTTGTCGGTCGTCGTCCAGATCGCCTTGCCATCCGGCGTGAACGCGCCACCTCCCCAAGCCACCTCGCCGTCTGCCTCGTTATCGAGCCTCACCTTCTCCCCGCTGGCGACATCGACGAGCCAGCGTCGGCTCCTGTTGATGGAGAGCGATTCGCCGACGAGGAGCTTCGTGCCGTCGGGCGACCAATCGAGGACGCTCCATCCGCCACCGGCATTCTCGACGACGAGCCGGTCGGTGGCGGGATCGCGGGGATCGATCACCCACAGATCGCGGTCGGCGCCGTTGCGGCGCGTCGAGGTATAGGCGATCCGCTCGCCGGCCCGGTCCCACACCCAGCCGCCGTTTTGCGAGCGGCCCCCGTCAGAGAGACGCGTGACATCGCCGGTGGCGGTGTCGAACCGGTCCATCTGACCAAACTCATTGCCGCCGGTGTCGCGCGTGAAAAGGAAGAACTTCCCCTCCTTCGGATCCCAATCGGCGGCCCCGATCGGCTCGGCGAAGAAGGTGAGCTGGCGCCGGTCGCCCCCCGGCATCCGCACCTCGTGGATTTGGGTGGTATTGCCGAAGCGGGTGCTGATGAGCATCTCTGCCCGGGTGGGATGCCAGCCGACAAACGTGGCGCTGCGGGCCTCGGTGTAGCGCCGCACCTCGTCGGCCAGGGCTGTCGGGATCTCCGGGATCCCCTCGACGACGAGGTTGTCGGTGGGGCGGATCGTGGCCGGTGCGGCCGGTGGGCTGGCCGACTGGGCCTTGGCGACCGATGGCTCGATCGCTGCGGCGACCATCACAGCGATCAGGATCAGGGGGAGCGACGAAGGGCGCGGCATGGGAGGCTCCGGGCGGGGGAAAGACGGAGGAATTGTCGCACGGCGGCCCTCCCCTTCAATCCCGGTCGATCCCGGTCGATCCCGGTTTTCAGGGCTGCACCGCGGGGAGAAGATCTGGCCGGCCCCACGCCCCGGAGCGGGCGGTCAGGCCCGCGGCGGGCGGTGATCCTCGTCTCCGATCTCGTCGTATCGCGAGACGTAGCCGGGCTGCTTGGCCCGGACGATCTCCGCCTCGTACTCGCTCACCACCCGCTTCTGGATCAGCTCCCGAGACCCGGCGTTGATCGGGTGGGCGATGTCGGCGTAAAGACGCGGCCGCCCGTCGCCGTCGCGGGGAACCGCCGTCTCCGGCTGCTTCCGCCCACACTGGTTGCAGTACAGGGCCCGCAGCGCGTTCTTGAATCCGCACCCCGAACAATGGCTGGAGAGCTTGCGACTGGGCATCGCCACGAACGGTCCCGATGGGCCGACAATGATCTTCAGATCGCGGACGACGAAGGCCCCGGCGAGCGTGATCGAACAGAATGCGAGCAGCCGTTCGGACGGATCGTCGATGATCTTGATCCGCACCTCGGTGATGTCCATGGATCTTCCCCCTTGCCGCTGCCCCCTCGGACAGCCCCCACCGATCC
>JBAWVV010000215.1:0-7448 GCA_037147115.1 Planctomycetia bacterium
CCCCTTCCCATCCCCCTTCCGGAATCCCCGCATGACGCCCCCGCGCCAGGCCCGCTTCGGGTGCCTCCTGTTTCTCCTCACGGGATTGTTTGTTGCCATCCAGCCGGCCACCGCCCAGCAGGTGACGGTGGAGGAGCTCACGCTCCCCAACGGGATGCAGTTTCTTCTCGTGCCGCGCACCGACCAGCCAAACGTCGTCAGCGCCGGGTGGGTGGCGAAGGTGGGGAGCGTCAACGAGCGCCCCGGGATCACCGGGATCAGCCACTTCTTCGAGCACATGATGTTCAAGGGGACCGACACGATCGGCACCCGCGACGCGAAGCGCGATGCCGAGTTCCGCACCGAGCAGCGGCTGGTGCGCGAGGCGCTCAACCAGATGGTGTGGACGGAGCAGTACGACCGCTATTTGAAGGGCGAGATCGGCGATCCGTGGGATCCCGCCAACGACACCCAGGGATTGCGGGTCCTCCGGGGCAAGCTCGATGCGCTCATCAAGGCCCAGCAGGGTCGCGGTGACGACGGCGCTGCGACGGCGACGATCGTCAAAGACGAGTTCGATCAGGTCTACACGAAGGCGGGGGGGAGCGGCATGAATGCCTTCACGAGCTTCGACCTCACCTGCTACTTCATCACCGTCCCCGCCAACAAGCTCGAGCTGTGGGCCTGGATGGAGAGTGACCGGCTCCACGACAGCGTCTTCCGCGAGTTTTACTCGGAGCGCGACGTCGTCCACGAAGAGCGTCGGCTGCGGACCGACAGCACGCCGACGGGGCGCTTCCAGGAGCAGTTCGACAGCATGTTCTGGGCCTCCTGCGGCTATTCCTGGCCGGTCATCGGCTGGCCGAGCGATTTAAACAGCTACACCGAGGCGCAGGCGCAGGAATACTGGAACACCTACTACCGCCCCGGCAATCTCGTCGGCGTGGTTGTCGGCGACTTCGATGCGGCCGCCGCCAAGGACTTCATCACCCGCTATTTTTCCCGGCTCTCACCTGGAGAAAAATCGCCGCCACCGGTGGTCACCCTCGAGGTCGACCAGCTGGCCGAGCAGCGGATGAACGCCGAGGGGGATTTCCCGCCGTCGGTCGAGATCCGCTATCACACCGTCCCGGGAGGCCATGTCGACAGCTATCCGCTCGACATGCTCGCCGAAATCTTGAACGAGCGCACCGGCCGGCTCTACCGGGGCCTGGTCGAGGAGCGGGGCATCGCTTCGAGCGCTCAAGCGGCCTCCGACACGCGGAAGTATGCCGGGCTGTTTGCCTTCGAGGCAGAGACGCGCGGCGAGGCAACCCCCGAAGCCCTCGAAGCGGCCTGGTACGAGGAACTGGCGCAGCTCCAATCCGGGGAGATTCCCGAGCGCGAGCTCCGCAAGGTGAAGAACCGGGTCGCGGCGGGCAACTACCGGCGTCTCGAGAGCAACATGTCGTTGCTCGTCCAGCTGGCCGTCGCCGAAGCGACGCTCGACTGGAAGGAGATCAACGACGGCCCGCGGAAGTATGAGGCCGTTACGGCGGCCGACATCCGGCGGGTCGCCAACGAATACTTCTCCCCCACCAACCGCAGCGTGGCAACGTTCCGCCGCAAAGCTGGGGAGTGACGCGGTGTCGAGTCTCAGATTCGCGTCCTTTCCCGATTCATTCCTCCTTTCCCAGGTGTTTTCCGTGACGACGTTCCACCGCTTCGGTGCTCTTGTGGGAATCCTTACCGTCGTGGCCTCGGGGCTGGTGGCGCACGCGGAGGAGCCCGCGGTGCTTCCGGCGCGGCCCGAGGAGATCGAGTTTCAATCGCTCGACTTCAAGGTGCCGGAAGCGAAGCAATTCCGTCGCACGCTCGCCGATGGCACGGTGGTGTATGTGGCGCCGTCGCATGAGTTTCCCCTCGTCAAGATCTCGATCACATTCAAGGGGGGGGCGTCGCTCGATCCGGCCGATGTTCCCGGGCTCGTGGCCACGACCGCGCGGATGGTGCGCGAGGGGGGCACGGTCGAGTCGAAGCCGGCTGAGTTCGACGAGGCGCTCGACTTCCTCGCCACCGAGATGGGGGTGGGGAGCAACGATGCCTTCACGACGGCCGGGCTCAACTGCCTGTCGAGCAATCTCGACGAGAGCCTGGGGCTGTTTGTCGACATGCTGCGAAAGCCCGGGTTTGATGAGGCGCGGCTGGAAACCTCGAAGGGCCGTCTCATGGAGGCTCTCAAGCAGCGCAACGACGACGCCTCGTCGATCCTCTCGCGGGAGTGGAAGCGGCTGCTGTGGGGCACCGACCACTTCGAATCGCGCGAGCCGACGGCGGCGAGTGTCGCCGATATGACGACCGACCGTCTCCGCGCGGTGCACGCTCGGATCTTTCATCCTGGCAACATGATCGTGTCGGTGACGGGCGACTTCGACGAGCGTGAGATGCTCGCCAAGCTGGAGAAGGCCTTCGCCGGCTGGAAGAAGGGGCCTGCGGTCCCTGATCCGGTCGCGCCGACGGCCGAGCTCGCCCCCGGCCTTTACCATGTTCCCAAAGATATCCCGCAGGGGAAGGTGGTGATGGGGATGCGGTCGATCGAGCGTGACGATCCCGATGCGATCCCGCTGTTGCTCCTCAACGACATTCTCGGTGGCTCTGGGTTCACCAGCCGGATCATGCAGCAGGTGCGGAGCAACGAGGGACTGGCCTATTCGGCAGCGTCGGCGGTGGCGCCGAAGGTCGATTATCCGGGGCAGTTTCAGGCCCGTTTCGAGAGCAAGAATGCCACGGTCGCTTTGGCGACGAAGATCATCCTCGATCTGATTGAGGGGGTGCGGACGGAGCCGGTGACCTACGAGGAACTGGAGACGGCGAAGCTGGCGGCGATCGAGACCTTCCCGCGGCAGTTCGAGAGCAAGCCGGCGATGCTGCGGGTGTTTGTCAACGACGAGTGGACGAAGCGGGATCCGCAGTTTTGGCAGAGCTATCGCGACAAGGTGAGTGCCGTAACGCGGGAGGATCTCCAGCGCGTCGCCCAGAAGCATCTCGATCCGGCGAAGCTGGCGATCCTGGTGGTGGGCGATTGGGACGAGATCGCGACGGGGGATCTGGGCAAGCGGGCGACGATGGCCGACTTCTTCGGCGGCGAGGTAACGCACCTGCCGCTTCGCGATCCTCTCACGCTCGAAGTTCTCCCTGAGGCAGCCAAGCCGGAGGCGAAGACGCCGGTGGAGAAGAAGCCGGAGGTCGCTCCGCCGAAGGCATCCGAGAAGGCAATCGAGAAGGCCCCGGCGGGCAAGCCCGCGCCCGCCGCGAAGAAGTAGCCGTTCCCGGCGGGAAAGGAGCAGCGCGGGGGCCAGGCATTCAGCGCGAGGGCATCGGGCGCGGGGGCATAGGGGTCATCCGTGTTCTGTCGCCGGCCGTGCAGGGCGCCGTTCTCGGCGTTAAGCCCGCGCTCCGCCATCCGTGGCTGCGCCTGCCTTTAAGCACGGCTCCCAGTACACGGGCAACTCCTTGCGTCGTCTTTTATGAAGGTCGGAAGGAGCCGAGACAAGAAGACGCGGCGGTCCCGGCTTGCTCCGGTGGTCTTCCATCGCAGGAGTCGAGTTGTCGGCTCGCTCAAAAAGACCGAGACCTCCGCCTAACGCCCCAACAACACCCTTCGGACTCATGAGCTCCAGTTCCGCGAGGGCGCCGGCGGCCCGTGAGGCCCCGTCAAAGCCTCACCAAATCCTTGATCAGCACAAACAGATGCAGCGGATCGGACGGCGACGGGACAAAGTCAAAGCGTTCGTAGAATTCCCGGGCTGATTCGTCTTTCGCGTGTGCAACGAGCGCCCGCAGCCCGGCGATGTCAGCAGCTTGGAGCGTGCGGAGAACCGCGTCCTTGAGCATGCCACTCCCGATCCCCTGTCGCTGCATGTCACTGGCTACGGCCAGCCGCGCCAGCACCATGACGGGCACGGGATATCGCGGCAGCCCCTTGGCGACGCGCGGCGGAGCAGTATCTCGAGCCACCTGACCGAAGACGAGCGTGTAGTAACCGACAACGCGATCGCCGGCCAAGGCTAGGTAGGTCTGTGATGTGTTCGCCAGTTGGCCGAGCAGAGCGTACCGCACCAGAAACGTGTCGAGCGGCTCGCTGCCGGATGCGACACTGTCGACGTGGTGCGCCCGCGCGAGTTTTTCGATCCCAAGCCGCCTGGTCATTCCGGTGCGGCGTCAAACGGACCGCGGGAGCGAAGCAGTTTTTTCAGCCGTGGCAACGGCCGTGGGCGGGCCTCCAGGGCTGCGAGAAACGACCTCCATTCCTCTTCGCCGATGCCGAACCGTTGCCGGTCCGGCAGCGTCTCCGCCGCCCGCCGCAGGGCACTCTCCAGCACGAATTCACTCAAGCTTCGCGACTGGGAGCGCGCCGCGGCCTGGAGCGTTTTCTTCGCCTCCGAACTGATTCGAAGGTCAAGTTTCTCGGAACGAATTGAGGACGAAGCCACGCATGCTCCTCCGTAGAAATCGACCAGATCAAAAAAATAACATCAATCGCCAGACATTGTCAAGACAAAGCGTGACAGGCCGTCGAAATGTCCGACAGCAGGATCAAGGATAGCCCGGCCAATGGCACGTCCTCAATCACATTCCGGCTGATGAGCGGCTCGTGCGCGGCGTGCCCCGTTTCGCGGGGTCGAACCTGCGGTATCCGGAATGGCAGCCGGCACGAAGACACCGTCGGTCACTCAAGGCTCGGAGATGCACATGCTCGTTCACGGGCCTTTGACTCGGCGTCGAATCGTCGCCGCAGGGGCTTCTCAGGCACTGCCGGATCCGGCCGCTGTCGCCCGTTGCCACCACCGCCTCTGGGGTACCCAACATCTCATGCTTCTCCCTCGCCTGTCCTTTGAGTCCTCGACTCTCATCAGAGAAAGGCAGGTGTCTCACCGATCATTGGCACAGAGGGGTGCTCGTCATTGGACATCCACCTTCGCAGCGTTACGATTGTTGGTATGGGGGCTGGGCCAAGCAGCGCACGGAAACGGCGGGATCGCCGCCGGCGGAAATGACTCCGCGGAGCCACCTCTCATGGATTCCCCAATCTCCGGTTGGAATCGAGGCCTGTTTTGCAGCCCGCCGGGCATGGCGAAGGCGACGCGGAGCCGTCTCACCGCCAAACCTGCTGCCCGCTGCAAAACGCGTTTGAAAACTGCGTTTACAGCTCGGTTTGAGCCGCTCGAAAACCGGCTTGCGCTCGCTGGAGACGGCTTGCTGCCCGCCTTTGACATCGGCACGCCGACGGTCATCGACATCTGGGTGGATCCCTCCGCGGGAAACGATGCCGGCAGCGGGGCTTCGCGGGATCAGTCGCTCCGCAGCCTGTCCGCCGCATGGGGGCGGGTGCCGATCGGCGTGACGCTCACCACGGGTGTCCGGATCAATCTGGTCGCGGGAACCTACCCGGAGTCGATCGTTCCCAACTACTGGGAGGCCCGGCACGGCACACTCGCGGCCCCGATCATCATCCGGGCCGCCGACGGCGCCGGCACCGCCCGGTTGCCGACGGTGAACGTCTTCGACTGCAGGTATCTCTACTTCGACGGGCTCGACATCTCCTCCGGCGGCGGCGACGTGCTCCATTTCGACGCCTGCTCCCACATCCTCGTCCGCAACACAACAGTCCGCGGCACCGGAGTGATCGCCAGCTACGCCGTTCCGCAGGAGACGCTGAAGGTCAACCAGAGCCAATTCATCTTCATCGAAGGCTGCGACATCTCCGGTGCCTGGGACAACGCCGTCGACTTCGTAGCCGTTCAATATGGCCACGTGGTGGGCAGCAAGATCCACCGTTCGGGCGACTGGGCCATGTATGCCAAGGGGGGCTCGGCCTATCTCACGGTGACGGGCAACGAGTTCTACGACGCCGGCACGGGCGGCTTCACGGCGGGCCAGGGCACCGGATTTGAGTTCATGGCGGCACCGTGGCTGCACTACGAGGCGTATGACATCAAGTTTACAAACAACGTCATCCACGACACAGAAGGGGCCGGCATCGGCGTCAACGGTGGTTACAACATCCTCATGGCCTATAACACGCTTTACCGCGTGGGTGGCCGCAGCCACGTGATCGAGGCGGTGTTCGGCGCGCGGACGTGCGACGGCGACCGCACCACGACCGGCAGCTATCTCGCGCAGGGCGGCTGGGGTACGACGGTCGTCGGCGGCGACGAGCCGATCCCCAATCGCAACGTCTTCATCTACAACAACATTGTTCTCAATCCGACCGGGTATGCGAGCCAGTGGCAGCAGTTTGCGGTGGCAACGCCCCGCACGCCGTCCGCCGGATCCAACATCCCCTCGCCGGCACGCGCCGACACCAATCTTCAGTTTCGGGGCAACGTCATCTGGAATGGCCCGACTGACCATCCGCTGGGGATCGAGTCAGAGGCGCTCGCGGCCGACATGCTCGCGCACAATTCCATCAACACCGTACGGCCGCTTCTGGTTGACCCAATCCACGGCGACTATTCCCTCGCGGCAGGCTACGCCCCCCCGGCGGCCTATGAGATTCCCGACTTCACGTGGTCTGATGCGCCGGCCTCGCCGGCCGTGCCCGCCGGCACGCTCGACAACAGGGTGGTCTACGACCATCTCGGCGTGGCCCGCACGGGGTCGCAGGCAGCCGGCGCCTTCGGAGCCACCGGCGACGTCATTGTGCCGCCGCCATTCCCGCCCGTACCACCCGCCGCACCGCCGTTTCCCGTCACCGCCAGTTTTGCCGCGATCCCGGTGCTGCGGAACACGGCCGTGGCGGCGGCGCGGCTGACGTTCAGTGCGGCCGTAACGGGGTTTGACCGAAGCGATGTGCGACTCACCCGCACTGGCGTCATCGTGGGCCTGCCGGCGATGGCCGTCAGGCCCGTGTCCGGTGCGGGCGGCACCACCTTCGACGTGGTCGGCCTCAGAATCGCGACCGCGCCGGTCGGCAACTATGTGCTCATCGTGCGCGCTGTGGGCAGCGGCATCGCGGATGCGGCTGGCAATGGGCTGGCAGCGGCGATCGTCGTCCGTTGGACGGTCAACCGCACGCCGCCGACGGCGGTCTTCCGTGCGGTTGCAGCGGTTACGGCCGGCACGGTCTCGTCGCTCACAATCGTCTTTAGCAAGGCTGTGACAGGCGTGACGATCGATGACTTCATGCTCACTCGCGGCGGTGCGGCGCTGCCGCTGTCTGGTGCGACCGTGAGCACGCTCAACAACCGCACCTTCACGATCGCGGGCATCCGCGGGACGCATGTCGTCGGCAGCTACGCGATGCGGCTGAAGCGGGAAGGCACGGGAATCATCGACGCAGCAGGCAACGCTCTCGCGACTCCGGCGGGGGTGGCGTGGCGGATGACGCGAACGGCGACGGCTGCTTTTGCCCTGTTCGATGGAACGCCGGGTGGCTGACTCCCGAACGATCCGCCGGACGGGTCAGTCGGGCTCAAGGTTGGCAAGGG
>JBAWVV010000216.1:0-7379 GCA_037147115.1 Planctomycetia bacterium
CCGACACGATCGCCGGCAGCCTGGCTGATCTCGTGGCCCGGGGCGTCGTGAGCCGGGCCGGAGGGGGGGCTGGAGGCCAATTCGGCAGCCAATTTTCCAGCCAGTTCGGCCCAAGCTGGACCTGCCTCGAGCCTGCCGACGCCGAGGCAAGCGCGCCGCGGGCGATCTTCCCGAGCGGCTTCCGGGGGATCGATCGGCTCCTGCCGGCCGGCGGGATCGGCAGCGGCAGCCTGATCGAATGGATCGGTGGGCCGGCGTCGGGAGCGGCGACGCTCGCCTTCGCGGTCGCCGCGAGACTGCGTGTGGCCCGGCCCGAGGGGGCTGCCGGGCCGATCCTCGTGATCGATCGGCAGGGCCGGTTTCATCCGCCGGCGGTGATGCCCTGGCTCGAAGGGCCTGCGGCGGGGAAGCCGAAGGCCGGCGGGGCCGCCGTTGGGGCGATCGTCGTCGTCCGGCCGTCGCGCGACGAGGACGAGATCTGGGCGATCGATCAGGCGCTGCGCTGCCCCGGCGTGACGGCCGTGCTCGCCTGGCCACAGCGCGTCTCCAGCACGGCGATGCGACGCTTTCAGCTGGCGGCCCGCGGCAGCGGCACGGTGGGATTTTTGGTGAGGCCGGTGGCGGCCCGGCGTGAGCCGTCGTGGGCCGAGGCCCGGCTCAATGTGGCGGCTGTTGCCACACTCGGGCGCTGGCGGGGGGGCGACGATCCCCTCTCGTCGCATCGCTGGGCGCCTGCGGTCGGCTCGCTCGCGGTCCGGCGGCTACGGCTGTCGCTTCAGGAGGGGCCATGGACGTGCGAACAGCCCCCCGATGTGCCCACGGTGGAGATCGCACTCGATCTGGCCACCGGCCGCGAAGCGATCGGCGACGCCACTTCCACTCTCCGCAGGGCTGGCCCATGGAGCGGCACCGCGCCGGCCGGTCGGCCCTGGTCGCCGAGTGTGCTCCCGGATGCCAGTGGGGGGGGAGGGCTGTCGTGCCGCGCATCCTGACCCTCTGGCTGCCGCGCTGGCCGGTGCAGCGGCGCTTGAGTAGCAACGCCGAGCTGCGGCATGGGCCGGTGTTCGTCTGCCAGCGCCAGCCACAAGGCGCGATGACGGTGGTGGCCTGGGCCATTCCCCGTCGTCCGGCAGCGCCACAGGCCGGGGGGAAGAGGGCGGGGCACGTGAGAGCCGGGGATGCAGCAGCCGGGCCAGCAACGGCCGGCGATGGAGTGGCAATCCATGCCGGCATGCCCCTGGCCGAGGCGATGGCGGCGATGGCGCTCGTCCATGGCCCACACGCCTGTCGCCGGGCCTGGATCGATCATGACGATCCGGCGGCCGATCGCGACGCGCTGCTCGAGATCGCTCGCTGGTGTCGGCGCTTCACGCCGGCGGTGGCGGTGGAGGGAAGCGGCGGGGACGAGCGCCAACGGCCGGAGTGCCTCCATCTCGACGTCACGGCCACGGCAGGCTTTTTCGGTGGCGAAGAGAGACTTGCGCGCACGGCCGTATGGACGCTCGCCGCGCGCGGCCTCCATGCCCGCGGGGCGATCGCCGACACCCCCGGAGCCGCCTGGGCCGCCGCCCACCATGTCGATCGGCTGGCGGCGCTGGCCGGCGAGCCAGCGACACGCGGCCGGCGGCGGAGCGTGGTGGTGGCGCCGGGGGGCCTGGTCGATGCGTTGCCGGCCACGGGGCTGCGGTTGGATGGCGGCACGCTCCAGAAGCTCTGCGAAGTGGGGATCGATTCGATCGGTGGGGTGATGCGGCTGCCACGCAAGAGCCTGGCGTCGCGCTTCGGCCCGCTGCTGGTGCGCCGGCTGGCGGAGCTCACGGGAGAACGGGCCGAGCCGCTCGAGCCGTTGCCGGGGGGGGAGCTGCCGCAGGCCAGCCACGCCTTTGATTTCCCCCTCTCGCTCCGCGGCACCTCGGAGGAGCAGTTTGCCCAATGCCTCCGCCCGCTCCTCGAAGCCTGCATGAGGCCCCTTTCCGCCGCCGGGCGGGGCGTGACGGCGCTCCAGGTAAGACTCGAACGGGCGCGGCTCGAACGGGCGCGGCTCCAGCGCCCCGGCTCGGCCGGCGCCGATGCGGCGACCGGGCCAGCGGGGCGATCCACGGCCACCAGCGCCCCGGTCGTCATCGACGTCGGGCTCTTCCGCCCGAGCGTGGCGGTTGCCCATCTGGCTGAATTGATCCGGCTGCGGATGTCGCGCATGCAGCTGCCGAAGGAGATCGACGGGGTTTCGATCGAGGTCGTGGCCGCTGGCGAGATCGGCAGCCGGCAGCGGATGCTGTTTGGCGCGGCGGAGGAGGCGGGAGACGGAGAGGTCGCCATGCTGCTCGAGCGTCTGGCAGGGAGGCTCGGCCGCGCGGCGGTCTACGAGCCACGCCCGGTGGCCGACGCCCAGCCGGAGCATGCCTGGATGGCGGTCCCGCCGGGGCAGGCAGGGCGATCGACCGGTCGCATCACCAGAGTGCCGTCAGACGACCGCGGCAGCCCTGCCAGGGGCACGTCGCGCAGCGCCGCGAGCCAGTCTGGCCCCAGCCCCGCCCCGGAGCGGAGGCCATTTTGGATGTTTCCCCGTCCGCTGCGCCTGGAGCCGCTCCTGCGGGGAGCAGCCCGTGAGTCGGCGGAGCACCGTGAGTCGCCGGAGCGTCGGGCGGCTTCCGGAGTGCCTGTCCGCTTCCGCTACCAGTCGCGGGTTCATCGGGTGCTCTGTGCCCAGGGGCCGGAGCGGATCGAGACGGCGTGGTGGCGCGGCCCCTGGGTGCGCCGGGATTATTTCCTCGTCGAGGCGGTGGTCGAGGGCGTGGTCGAGGGGAGCGGTGAGGGCAAGACCGGCGGTGACCGGCAGCGGGACGCAGGCCGCGACGGGTCAGGGAATGTCGACGAGATCCTCCGGCTGTGGATCTTCCGGCAGGTGCGGGACGGGGACTGGTTTGTCCATGGTGTCTTCGCCTGACTCGAGCCGCCGGCGAGTGGCCGGGGAAATCCTCCAAGGAGTCTTGTCATGCCGTCGTCGCGACCTGTGATCACAAGCCCGGTGTTCAGAAGCCCGGGGGCCGGGCCAGAGGGCCCGCGCGGCCTCCCCCGCTATGCCGAGCTCCATGTGACGAGCAACTTCTCCTTCCTCCGTGGCGCCTCCCATCCAGAGGAAATCGTCCGCACCGCCCACGCCCTCGGATATGCCGGCATCGCGATCACCGATCACACGACGCTCGCCGGCATCGTCCGGGCGCACGGGGCGGCGAAGGAGGTCGGCATCCCGCTCATCGTCGGAGCCACGCTCACGACGATCGATGGCGAGGCGCTTGTGGTATGGGCGGAGAACCGGGCCGGCTACTCAAACCTCTGCCGCCTCCTCTCGCTCGGCTACGGCGGGATCCCGGCGGAGAGCGGGCAGGAGCAGCGCGATGGCACAGCGGCTGCCGGCGCCCTGGCGGAGAACGAGAAAGATCGCGGCCCGGTCAGCTGCCGGCTTCCGCGCGACATGGTCGCGGCCCATGCGGCGGGCCTGCGGGCCGGCGTGCCGCTGGCGGCCGCGGACGGAGATTGGCGGCGGTTGGCGGGGTGGCGCGAGGTGTTTGGGGAGCGCGTCTGCGGGCTGGCGGAGGTGGCGCTCGAGGGGGATGACGCGGTGCGGCTCGAGCGCTTCGCCCGCGCCTGCCGGCGGGCGGGAGTCGACGTCGTGGCGGCCGGCGACGTCCGCTGCCATGTCCGCGCCCGGCTCCCCCTCCTCGATGCCCTCACGGCGGTTCGTCATGGCGGCACGATCGAGGAGGTCCGCGCCCGCCTCCTCACCAACGGCGAGCGCCATCTCCACGAGCAATCCACGCTCCTGGCCCGCTTCGCGAGCTTGCCAGGGGCCGTCGAACGCTCCGTGGAATGGGCGGCGGCCTGCACCTTTTCCCTCGACGAACTGCGCTACGAATACCCCGACGCCGTCGTGCCGGCCGGCGCGACGGCGGCGGGATACCTCGCCGAGACGGTCTGGCGGGGGGCCGCGAAACGCTATCCAGACGGGGTTCCCGAGAAGGTCCGCGGCCTCCTCGAGCACGAGCTTGCGCTCGTCTCCGAGCTCGGCTATGAGGCCTATTTTCTCACCGTCTTCGACATCGTGCGCTTCGCCCGCCGCCGCGGAATCCTCTGCCAGGGGCGCGGGTCGGCGGCCAATTCGGCGATCTGCTACTGCCTCGGGATCACGTCGGTCGACCCGGCGAGGATGCAGGTCCTCTTCGAGCGCTTCATCAGCCGCGAGCGCCGCGAAGCCCCCGACATCGACATCGACTTCGAGCACCACCGCCGCGAGGAGGTGATCCAATACCTCTACGACACCTACGGCCGCTCGCGCGCGGCGATGACCGCCGAGGTGATCTGCTACCGCCTCCGCTCGGCCGTGCGCGACATGGGAAAGGCGATTGGGCTATCGCTCGACCGGGTGGCGCGGATCGCCGAGGTGCTCGATGTCGGCGACCGGGTCGACCGACTGCCGGAGCGTCTCGCCGAGGCGGGGCTCGAGCCCGACGGCGACACCGGCCGGCGGCTCACGGCCCTCGTCGGCGAGCTCATCGGCTTCCCCCGTCATCTCGGCCAGCATGTCGGCGGCATGGTGATGACGCGTGGCGATCTGTGCGATCTGGTGCCGATCCAGCCGGCGACGATGGCGGGCCGTTCGATCGTCCAGTGGGACAAGGACGACCTCGACGAATTGGGGATTCTCAAAGTCGATTGCCTGGCACTCGGAATGCTCACCGCCATCCATCGGGCGTTCGATCAGGTCGAGGCAGCAGGGGGCCCGAAGCTGACGCTCGCCACCGTGCCGGCGGAGGATCCGGCCGTCTACGAGATGGTGTCGCGGGCCGACACCGTCGGTGTCTTCCAGATCGAGAGCCGGGCGCAGATGAGCATGCTGCCGAGGCTCAAGCCAGCCTGCTTCTACGACCTCGTCATCGAGGTGGCGATCGTGAGGCCGGGGCCGATCCAGGGGGGGATGGTCCATCCCTACCTGCGCAGGCGCAGTGGCGAGGAGCCGGTGAGCTACCCCAACGAGGCGATCCGCGGCGTCCTCGAGAACACGCTCGGCGTCCCCCTCTTCCAGGAGCAGGCGATGCGGTTGGCGGTGGTGGCAGCGGGGTTCACACCGGGGGAGGCCGATCAGCTCCGTCGGGCGATGGGGGCGTGGCGGCGGCCGGGCGTGATCGACGAATTCCACCGCCGGCTCGTCGAGGGGATGACGTCGCGCGGGCTCGCTGCGGAGTTTGCCGAGCAGGTGTTTGCCCAGATCCGTGGCTTCGGCGAATACGGCTTCCCCGAGTCGCACGCGGCAAGCTTTGCCCTGCTTGTCTACGTGTCGGCATGGCTCAAGTGCCATCATCCGGCGGCCTTTACTGCGGCGCTCCTGGCGAGCCAGCCGATGGGGTTTTACGCGCCGGCCCAGCTCGTGCGCGATGTCCGCCAGCGTGGCGTGCGCGTGTTGGCGGTGGATGTCAACGCCAGCGCCTGGCATGCGTGCGTGTGCCATCGGGGCGGAGAGGGGGCGGATGGTTCGCCGCCACGTTCTGGCAAGGGGCCGGGTTTGCGGCTCGGGCTCGAGCAGGTGCACGGCCTCGGCGCGGCAGAGGGGGAGCGGATCGAGGTGGCGCGGCGCGACGGCTTGTTCGGCACGGTCGATGATCTCGCCCGACGCGCCAGGCTCGGCCGCGAGGCGCTGTTGAGCCTGGCGCGGGCCGGGGCGCTGGCTTCGCTGGGAATGGACCGGCGACGGGCGGTGTGGGAGGCGCTACGCGATCGGGAACGCCCCGGCAGTCAGCCGCTTCTGGTCGACCTCGCCGACGACGAGGATGATGACGAGGTCGAGCTTCCGGCGACGACTCCCCGCGAGGAGGTGATCTTCGATTACCGTACGTCGGGCCTCTCGCTCGAGGCCCACCCGCTCCAGTTCGACCGAGCGGGGCTCGCCCAACGCGGCGTCGTCACCACGGCAGAGGCCCACGATGCCCCGGAGGGACGGTGCGTGGCGGTGGCGGGGATCGTGCTCTCGAGGCAGCGGCCGTCGACGGCCCACGGGATCATCTTTCTGTCGATCGAGGATGAGACCGGCGCGGCGAATGTCGTCGTCCGGCCCGAGGTGTGGCAGCAGGCCGAGGCGGTGGCGCGGCGGGCGGCGGCGGTCGTGATCGAGGCCCGGGTGCAGCGCCGGGCCGGGGTCGTCCATCTCCTGGCGACACGGATGGAGCGGCTGGTGTCGGACGAGGCCGCAGGCGGGGGGGAAGCGGGGCTCCCGGAGGGGGCATCCCTGCCGCGGATGTCGCGCGACTTCTGTTGAGGATAGGTGACGCACGGCGAAGGGGAGGGGCTTTGGAGAGCCTGCCGAAGCAGGGGCCGTGATGCTACAACGTTCCCATGAGCACTCCTGCCCACCCTGCCGTCGTCAGCACCGATCTCCCCCTCGGCCCCGTCCATCGCGGCAAGGTTCGTGATTGCTACCGGCTCGCTCCCGAGAGGCCCGGCGGCGAGGCGCGGATGCTGATTGTGTCCACCGACCGGATCAGTGCCTTCGACTGGATCCTCCCCACGCCGATCCCCGACAAAGGCCGCGTGCTGACGGCCATCTCGCGCCACTGGTTCGACTGGCTTTTCCACGGCCCCGCCCCCGTTGCCCATCACCTGATCACGACCGACGTCGAAGCGATGGGGCTACCGGCGGGCATCGACCTCGGGCCGCTCCGTGGCCGCTCGATGCTCGTGCGGGCGGCCACCGTGATCCCGTTTGAGTGTGTCGTCCGTGGCCGGCTCGCCGGAAGTGGATGGGCCGAGTACCGGCGCAGCGGCACGGTCTGCGGCGAGCCGTTGCCGGCCGGGCTCTCGGCCGGCGATGAGCTTCCCGAACCGATCTTCACGCCAGCCACGAAGGCCACCAGTGGCCACGACGAGAATGTCTCGTTTACGGTCATGGCCGAGAGCATCGGCTCGGAGCTGGCGAGCTTACTCAAGGCGAAGAGCCTCGATGTCTTCCGGCGCGGAGCCGCCCATGCCGCTGCCAAGGGAATTGTCCTCGCCGACACCAAGTTCGAGTGGGGCCGGGCTGCCGATGGCACCGTGATCCTCGTCGACGAGGTGCTGACCCCCGATTCGTCGCGCTTCTGGCCGATGGCGGCCGTCGGCGGGGGGCGTGTCCCCGATTCCTTCGACAAGCAGTTCGTCCGCGATTGGCTCGAGGCGAGCGGCTGGGACAAGGCGAGCCCTCCGCCAGAGCTCCCCGCCGACGTCGTCGTGAAAACGCGGCAAAAATACCTCGAGGCCTGCCGGCTGCTCACCGGCTCGCCCCCGGTCGGGGTGGCTTGAGCGGGAGGCGGGGGTGGCTTGGGGGATTCCGGGCCTACAATGCCCTAGGG
>JBAWVV010000217.1:0-7368 GCA_037147115.1 Planctomycetia bacterium
ACCATTGAGCGTCCAGTCGGTCGGTGAGGCGATCGTGCCGGCACCGGCGCCAACAAAGCCGATCGTCACGCTCCCACCGACCGGCACCGTGCCATTCCAGCCGGCGTCGGCGACGGTGAAGCGAGTCCCGCCGGCGACGGCCGACGTGCCGACAAGCGTTGCATTCCAGGCCGAAGCGATCGTCCACGGCGCGGTGAAGCCGAGCTTCCAGCCGGGGATCGGCGTCGTGCCACCATTGGTGAGCTTGATCTCCCCACCGAAGCCCGTGCTCCACTGCCCCGTGACGGTGAACGCCACGGTCACCCCCTGGCCCACTGGGGCGATGTCGTCGTCGAGAATCGTCCCCACGGCCGTCGCCTGGGCGAGCGTGGCCCCCTGCGGCGCGGAGAGGACAAGCGAGAAAGTCTCGCTCGACTCGGTCGTGGCATCGCCGATCACCGCCACGCTCACCTCCGCCTTCGTCACCCCGGGGGCAAAGGTCACCGTGCCGCTGGTGGCGGTGAAATCGCTCCCCGCCACGGCCGTGCCATCGGCTGTCCGATAGGCAACCGTCACCGGCGCTGCCGAGGGGGCGGAGAGCGACAGCGCGAAGACCGCCTTCGCACCGCCCCCCACGGCCCCCTCCTTGACCGATGCGGCGCCGAGCGCGATCTGCGGCAGCGGCGGCGCCTGCGGCGTGCCGTCGCTGCCGATCGGCTCGCCATTGAGGAGCCAGCGCGACGGCGTGGCCGGTGAGGTGCCAGCTGCACCGGCGCCGACGAACCCGAAGGCGACGCTCTTGCCCGCGTCGAGCGTGCCGTTCCAGCCGGTGTTGGCGATCGTGTAGGTCGATCCGACATGCGACACGATCCGCGCGTCCCAAATCGAATTGATCTGGGCGCCATAGTCGAAGCTCACCTTCCAGTCGGCCACCGGCGTGGTGCCCCGGTTGTCGAGCGTGATTCCGGCCTGGAAGCCGGAGCCCCAGTCCTGCACGACTTTGTAATCAGGCACGGTGGCCGACATCATCGCCCGCCCTTCGAGCGACTCGCTCCCGAGCCTCGTCATGCCGCGCGCCATGCGGGCCAGACTGCGGAAATGCCCCCGTCGCAGTTGGCGAGAGGGGAGATCCCGGAACATCGAGCAGAACTGCCGGATGGGATTCATGATGAGCCTCACGGGTGAGCGACCAGGTGGCGACGGCAGCAACGCCGGCTCGGTCCGGCACGCGCCGGACTCGATCTCTCCCGTACGCCGCCGCTCTGCGGCAGGTCGGCGGCAACTCCGCCGTTCATGCGGATTTCATGGAGCGTTCATGGGCCGTTCATGGTTCCCGTCACACGGCCTTCACGAAGGCTCGAGTGCCGCCGGAAGGAAGAGGACAAACGTCGCTCCGCCGCCGGGCGTGGCCTCGTGGACAAGATCGCCCCCATGGCTGCGGGCGATGCGGCGCGACAGCGCCAGGCCGATGCCGTGGCCACCGGAAGCCTTGCCGCTGTGGAAGCGATCGAAGAGCTTCGGAAGCGCGAGCACGGGAACACCCGGGCCGTGGTCGATCACCGCCATCCGGCAACGGGAGGCTCCCTTCGCGAGTGTTACCTCGATCCGATCACCGGTGGCACCGTGTTCGATGGCGTTGGTGAGCAGATTGACGATCACCTCCTCGAGGAGGTCGGAATCGCCCCGGATCACCGCGCCGCTCGACGGCGGCACGATCCCAACGGCCCGGTCGCCGGCGTGCCGCTCGACGCGCTCGATCGCCGCCGCGACGATCGGCTCGAGGTCGATCGGCCGCAGGCGGGCCGGATCGAGCGCCGCGGTCCGCGAGTAGCAAAGGAGGCTCTCACACACCCCCTCGATCCGCCGCGCCAGGCCGTCGATCCGCTTCAGCGCCCCGGCCATCTCGCTGGTGGATTGGGCGCCGCGGCCTTCGGCATCACACTCGAGCAAGATGGCATGAACGGGATTGACGAGTTGATGGGCCACATCGGCATTGAAGCGAGACTGGGCCTGACGGATGTCGTCGAGCGTGTCGAGCATGGCGTTGATCGTCCCGGCGACCTCCGCCACCTCGGCGTCGGAATGGGCGAGGTCGATCCGCTCGTCGAACACGCCGGACCGGATGCGGCGGGCGGTGGCCGCGATCGTGGCCAGAGGGGAGAAAACTCGGGCCAGCGTCAGCCAGGCGACCGCGAGCACCAGCGGCACCCACGTGACGAACGTCGCCAGCTGATAGAGGGCCTGTTTCCTCGCCGCAGCCCTCAAGCCCGCCGTCGACGTGCCGGCGATGAGCACCGTGCCATCGGCGCCGGCGATCGCCGCCAGCCGCCACAGGCCGTCGGCCGTCGTCCAAGCGCTGCCGAGGCGCGACGCCCAGGCGGGATCCCAGGCCACGCCGGGGGGAAGGTCGACGGCGTGCACCCTCGTGCCATCCCCCTTCCAGCCCCCGGCAAACCAGCGAAAGCTGGGGAGATCGATCGGACCGGCCCCGAGGCCAAAAATCGCTGCGATGCCGCGCGGCTTCCCCCCCTCCACCGGATGAATGGTGGGGAGGAGAAAGCCGTCGTCGCGCTGCGGGCTTCCGGCGGGCAGGAGAGGAAGGAGCCGGTCATGAACCTCAAACGCGAACAGGTGCGCGCGGAGCTCGAGATCGACATCGTGGGCCATGGCCGTCACGGTCGTCGAATAGTGGATGAGGCGGAGGACCACGGCGCCGACGACAAACAGCGCGCCGAAGGTGAGCATGAACCGGCGCCGCAGCGATGGCCTCTTCTTCTGCCGCGCGGCGGGATCAGCGGGAAGATTGGTCATCCCGCGGCCCCGTCGATGATGAAGCCCTGGCCGCGTCGGGTCGTGATCAGGTCGCGCCCCAGCTTCCGCCGCAACCGGAGGACGAGCACGTCGACGACATTGCTCACCATCTCCTCGGGCACGTTCTCCCCTGGGTGGATCGCCTCCTCGAGCATCACCCGGCTGACGAGCCGGCCGCGGTGGCGCGCGAGGCAGGCGAGGAGGGCGAATTCCTGAGCCGTCAGCGTCACCGCTTCGCCGCCGCGCGTCGCCGCTCGGGAAGGGAAGTCGATCGTCACTTCGCCGATCGTGGTCGCCGAGGTCACATCCCCGTCGCTTCGCCGCAGCACCGCACGGATGCGCGCCTCGAGCTCGCGGATCGTGAACGGCTTGACGAGATAGTCATCGGCCCCGAGATCGAGCACCCCGACACGGTCGTCCTCGTGGCACTTCGACGAGACGACGATCACCGGCACGGCGCTCGAGCGCCGCAGCGTTGCGAGCACCGCCTCCCCGTCCATCCCCGGCAGCCGGAGATCGAGGACGACCAGGTCGACGCCGCCGTCGAGGGCCTTGGCAAGCCCCGCCGGACCGTCGGCTGCCTCGAGCACCTCGACCCCGGCTGCCCGCAGCCCCTGGGCCACCGCACAGCGGGCGGAGTCTTCGTCGTCGATGACGAGCACGCGCACGGGATCATCTCCGACAGGGGTGGGACTTGGGCACGGATCGCGGGGGCCACCCGGACTCACCCCAGACGGGCAGCCTGCGGCGACATCCCGCCGTTTCTACCACGCCCCGCGGGGGTGGTCAGGCCACGGCACGGCAGGAGCCGTCTCGCGGAGGCCGTCATGATCCCCGGCGCCGGGGCCTCGTCACGACCTGGCGACCGGCTCCTTCCCCATCGGGGGCGCCCAGGTTTTCGGTAAGCTATCAGGCATGGCCGAACAGTTCTTCCGGATCACCAACACCGTCGCCCTGCTCGGATGGATTGCGTTGCTGGCATTGCCTGGCAACAAACGCGTCTCGGGGCTCCTTTGCGCCGTGCTCCTCCCCGGCGCCCTCGCGGCGGCCTATGCAGCCGTGATCGGCTGGAAGCTGGCCGCAGGGGGACCGTCCCCTGACGAGCTCGGCTCGATCGCCGGGCTGCGGAAGGCCTTCACAGACGACTGGGTGTTCGCCGCGGCTTGGACCCACTACCTCGTCTTCGACATGGTGGTAGGGGCGTGGATTGCCCGCGACGCGGTGCGCCTGCGGATCCCCTGGCCGGTGCGGAGTGGGTGCCTCGTTCTCACCTTCCTCCTCGGGCCGATCGGCTTCCTCCTCCACCTCGTCGCCCGGGCAACCAAGGCACGGCAGGTGACGGTCGATGGCTGACGGCGACTGCCGCGAGCACCCCGACTACCTCTCGAAGCAGCTCATCACCTGCCTCGGGAACAAGCGGGCGCTCTTGGCGCCGATCGAAGCCGCGGTTGAGAAGGTCAAACGGCGCCTCGGACGGGATCGGCTCGCCTGCTTCGATCTCTTCAGCGGTTCGGGGGTCGTCTCCCGATTCTTGAAGAGGCATGCGTCGCACCTGATCGCCAACGACCTCGAAGCCTATGCCGCCGTCGCCAGCCGCTGTTTTCTCACCAACCGCAGCGATGTCGATCTGGCCACGCTCGCGGACGTCGTCGCCGACTTCAACGACCGTGCCGCCCGACCAGATGCCCCCAGCGGATTCATCGCGGCGATGTATGCCCCGCGCGACGAGGAAAACATCACGGCCGCCGACCGGGTCTTCTACACCCGTGCCAATGCCCGCCGGCTCGACGCCTACCGGCAACTCATCGACACGGCGCCTGCCCATCTCCGCGATCTCCTCCTGGCGCCGCTGATCAGCGAAGCCTCGATCCACGCCAACACCGCTGGCGTCTTCAAGGGCTTCTACAAAAACAGGCAGACGGGGATCGGCCAGTTCGGCGGCACCGGGTCTGATGCGCTCCAGCGGATCCTTGGCCCGATCCGCCTCGAGCCCCCGATCTTGAGCCGCTTCGAATGCCCCTTTGAGGTCTTCCAGGCCGACGCCCACGCCGCCGCGCTCCAGGCCCGCCCGGTCGATCTGGCATACCTCGATCCGCCGTACAACCAGCATCCCTACGGCTCGAACTATTTTCTCCTCAACCTCCTCGTGGGATACGCCCGCCCGGAACGCGTCAGCCGCGTGTCGGGGATCCCGGAGGATTGGAACCGCTCCGGGTTCAACGTCAGGGCGGAAGCGGAGTTGAGGCTCCAGGCTCTCGTCAGGGATCTCCGGGCGACGTTCCTCCTCGTGTCGTTCAACAACGAGGGCTTCATCCCGCCGGCCGCGATGCGGCGGATGCTCGCGGATCAGGGGCATGTCGAGGAGATCGAGATCCCCTACACCGCCTTCCGTGGCAGCCGGAGCTTCGCCAACCGCTCGACCCGAGTCACCGAGCACCTGTTCCTCGTCGAGCGACGTTGAGCGGAGACAACTGGCGGCGGTGGGCGTCCCGCCCACCATCGTCAGCTTCCCCAGGAACGATCAGCCTGCTCGTTCCAGGCCTTCATCCATACCCCATGGAGGCGGCGTTCGGTGACGCTTCCATCGACGAGATAGTCTTCGAGGAGTCGTGCGACGGCCGATTCGCAGGCCACGCGATCTGCCACAGCGGCGGTCCGGCGCGCCTTGACCGTGAGGTTGTCCAGAGGGCCCCAGGAAGTTCGCTTCACCTCAACGGCGCCGAACCCCGTTCCGGCGAGGAGCTGCCGCAGCGACGATGGGGTCCAGCCCTCCCAATGCACCGCCCACGACGCCTCGTGCGAGCCATGAAGGTGGCGCAGTGCCGTCCGTCGCTCGCGCCGTCGCTTCCACCACGACAGCGCCCGCTTGGCGGCCCGTTCGAAATCGGGAACCTCAATCCAGAGCAGCCCCCCCGGCTCGAGCCACGAAGCCCAGGCTGCCACCAAGGCCATCGCCTGCGGGCGGGGGAAATGCTCGAAGACATGATGCAACCGGACTTCCTCCACCGAGGCAAGCGGATAGCGCAAAGCCGTGATGTCGGCATAGAGATCGGCCACGCGCTCGGTCTGTACCGTGTGCTCGCTGGCCGGAAAATCGACGTTCAGATAGCCATCAAACCGGTACTGCCCACAGCCGAGGTGAAGCTTCATCGCCATCCTCCGAGGCATTCGGGGAGCCGCGACCGCACTGCCTGCACGAGCGTGCGCGGAAAGAGCGGCCTGGCGGGGAGGGTTTCAAACCAGGTCGTCTCGCGCTTCTCGTAGAGGCGGTGGCGCGCCGCCGCGGGCAGGCGTTCGGCCCACGGCTCCACGAGCCGGGCAGCCAGGGCAGAGAAGCCCGTCTCCTTCGATTGGCGAACCCAATAACTTTCATGGCCCCAGCGATGGCGGTAGCCGAGGCCGGGGAGAATCCCCAGACGAGCGCCCGTTGCCGCCTGCCTGAGGCCGAAGCCCCAGGCGTCGAGGGCACCGGCATCTTCCGGGTAACCGCCAGCTTGCTCCCAGGACCGGCGCGTGAAGAGGTAATTGCCACTGGCGCCTGGCACCTCATGGCGGTCGAGGTAATCGCTAAACCCGTACGCCCGATTCTCATACACCCAGCGGTGGGTCACCTCGGCGGGCGACTCCCTGAAATAACGTAGCTCCTGAAACGCCGCCACGTCCCAGCCACCTCCGAGCAGGAAGGCCTTGAGCGGCGTCACAGTGCCGGGTTCGAGGATGTTATCGGAATCGAGACAGAACAGAAGCGGATGCTTCGCCGTCTTCACGGCCGTATTGCGCGCCGCACCGCCCCCCCGATTGCGTTCGTGACGCACCATCTTCAATGCCGGCAGTTCTGCTTGAAGGCTCTCGAGAAGCGCGGCCGAACCGTCGGTGGAGCCGTCGTCGCAGACAACAATCTCGTCTCCGGGGGCCAGGTTGCCCTCGACAATGCTCAGAAGCGCCGCGCGGAGCGTCTTCTCGGCGTTGAAAACGGGCATCACGAAACTGATGTCGGTGACCCCCTTCACCACCCACCAGACGTGATCGCCGGCATGGGTCACCTGCCAACCCAGGCGACCAAAGAACTCGTCGACGGCCTTCTGAACTCCAGGAAACTGTGGGTGCTCGTAGTCGTGACCAGAGAAGAGGCCCCCCTCACGCACCATGCCGAACCAGGCACCGAGATCCCGTTTCACCCCTTCATAGGAATGGTCGGCGTCGATAGAGACGAAGTCGAGGAGGCCATCGATCTGCGGGATCGCACCGTCGGACGTCTCCCGGAGGTGACGGTAGCGGCCGCCGAAACGCGCTAGCCGATCGAGCGAACGCTGGTGGAGGGTGTCGAACGCGGCCTGAGGAAGATTCATCGGGTCGTCGTAACCGCGCTGATGCCTGTAGGGATCGACCCCGTAGAGCAACTCTACCCCGGTCCCATCCAGGATCGCCTCGCAGTGGCCACCGAAGGCGACGCCGACTTCCGCCCCGCGCTTCAATCCGAGCCTCTTCACCAGGGCCGGCAAATGGACGTACGACGATTGCCAACTCGGCTCGTGGAGGTCGTGCTTCCGCGTGACAAGGTCGTTCATTGCCCAACTT
>JBAWVV010000218.1:0-7323 GCA_037147115.1 Planctomycetia bacterium
CCCAAACCCCTGCTGGGATCCCCCCGGCGTGTGCCGAGCCGTCGCCCCCCATCCGGTCATCCGCGCCTGCCGACTCCGGGCCGATGGCCCCGCTGCGGCGGCGCTCGATGAAGCCCGGGGCTGGGTTGCCGCGGCGCTGGCGGCGGGATGTGGCCCGGCGCTGCTCCTGATTGACGCCGGGGCCCCCGCCGGCGTGGCTCCCGCGGGCCTGGGGGGCACCGGGCTGGTCGTCGATTGGGAACGCTTCGTCGCTGCCGGCGATCCCGGGCTGCCGGTAGCCCTTGCCGGGGGGCTGACCCCCGACAACGTCGCCGCGGCAATCGCGGCCACCGGGGCGCTGGCCGTCGACACGGCCAGCGGCGTCGAGTCGGCTCCGGGGCGGAAGGATCCCGAGCGCGTCCGGGCCTTCGTCAGCCGAGCGCTCGGGGCTTTCGCGGCCCGGGCCGGCGGAAGCCCGGGAAGCGGACGAGCGCCTTTTCGATTCCCGTCAGACGGCTAAGATAGACGGCCTTCCGGCGGCCGAACGCGCCGTTTCGGCACTCGGTCTCTGCTCCTCCCACCCGGTTCTTTTCCGCTGGGATCCGTGGCAGGGCCTCCTCATCTTGTCTGCGCAGTTTCTTCCGCCCTCTTTTTCGTTCTCCCCCCTCTTTTTTCCCGCCCTCCCTGAAGGAGACCTCCCTTGGCCCACGTTGAAACCCGCCTCCCCTACAAGGTTGCCGATCTCGCGCTCGCCGATTGGGGCCGCAAAGAGATCATGCTGGCCGAGAACGAGATGCCGGGCCTGATGGCGTTGCGGCAGAAGTATGGCCGGACCAAGCCGCTGACCGGGGCTCGGATTGCCGGCTGCCTCCACATGACGATCCAGACCGCCGTGCTGATCGAGACGCTCAAAGAGCTCGGTGCAGAAGTGACCTGGAGCAGCTGCAACATCTTCTCGACGCAGGACCACGCTGCCGCGGCGATCGCCAAGGCGGGCTTCCCGGTCTATGCCTGGAAGGGGATGACGAACGAGGAGGCCGACTGGTGCATCGAGCAGACCCTGTACTTCGAAGATGGCCAGCCGCTCAACATGATCCTCGACGACGGCGGCGACCTGACGTCGATGGTCCACAACAAGTATCCGGAACTGCTCGGCGGCATCCGTGGCCTTTCGGAGGAGACGACCACGGGGGTCCACCGCCTCTACCAGATGCTCGAAAACGGCGAGCTCAAGCTCCCGGCGATCAACGTCAACGACTCCTGCACGAAGTCGAAGTTTGACAACCTCTATGGCTGCCGGGAGAGCCTCGCCGACGGCATCAAGCGGGCCACCGACGTGATGGTGGCCGGCAAGGTGGTGGTGGTGTGCGGCTACGGCGACGTCGGCAAGGGCTCTGCCCACTCGATGAAGGCGCTCGGGGCCCGCGTCATCATCACCGAGGTTGACCCGATCAACGCTCTCCAAGCGGTGATGGAGGGCTACGAGGTGACAACGATGGAGGAGGCCGCCCCACGAGGCCAGATCTTCGTGACGGCCACCGGCTGCCGCGACGTGATCCTCGGCGAGCACATCGCGCGGATGCCCAACGATGCGATCATCTGCAACATCGGGCACTTCGATCTCGAGATCGACGTGTCATGGCTGGAGAACACCAAGGGGATCAAGAAGGTCGAGATCAAGCCGCAGGTCGACCGCTATACGCTCCCCTCCGGCAACTCGGTGCTCCTGCTGGCCGAAGGCCGGCTGGTGAACCTCGGGTGTGCCACCGGTCACCCGTCGTTCGTGATGAGTACGAGCTTCACCAACCAGGTGCTTGCTCAAATTGCCCTGTGGACCGAGACCGACAAGTACGACGTCGGTGTCCATCTCCTCCCCAAGAAGCTCGACGAGGAAGTGGCCCGTCTCCACCTCGAGAAGCTGGGGGTCAAGCTCACGAAGCTCACCCCGCAGCAGGCCGAGTATCTCCACATCCCGGTCGACGGCCCGTTCAAGCCCGAGTACTACCGGTATTGATTGCCGTCGCCGGGCTCCTCCGGCGGCCGCCATCCGTTTCACTCCCGACGGGGGTGTCGCCCAGGCGACGCCCCCGTCGGCTTTGAGGCCCCCTGCCTGCCCGGTTCCACGTGGAACGGCCGGCCGCCCGCGGGCGGCCGGGCAGCCGCTGCGGAGAGTCGGATTTGCTACCATCCGGGGAGATCGTTCCCCGCCCCAGCACCCGAGGAAGCTCCTTCCGCCATGCCCCACGTCGCCCCGCTCCGCGGCCTCCGCTACGACCCCAAGCACGTCGGCGCCCTCTCGCAGGTCATCGCCCCGCCGTACGACGTCATCGACGCGGCGCTCCAGGAGGCGCTCTACCAGCAGCACCCCGCCAATGTGATTCGGATCGAGCTCAATCGGGAGGAGCCCGGGGATGACGAGCGGACAAACAAATACACCCGGGCGGCGAAGTTCCTCCGCAGCTGGCGCGACCAAGGGGTGGTGATGCAGGAGCCGGCCGCGGCGCTCTACGTCTACCACCAGGAGTTCGAGGTCGAGGGGCGATCGTTTGTGCGCCGCGGGGTGATGGCGCGGGTTCGCCTGGAGCGGTTCGGCACCGGCAACATCCATCCCCACGAGGAGACGATGTCGGGCCCGAAGCAGGACCGTCTCCTCCTCACGCGGGCCTGCCGGGCGAATCTGAGCCAGGTGTTCGGGCTCTATCCCGACACGGAAGGGGAGGTGCAGGAGCTCCTCGATGCCGTCGTGGCCGGGCAGCCGCCGCTGGAGGCGACCGACCACCTCGGCGTGAAGAGCTGGATGTGGCCGCTGACGGACGAGCCGGTGGCGGCGAAGGTGGCCGGGCTGATGGGACCCAAGCCGGTGTTCATCGCCGATGGCCACCATCGCTACGAGACCGCCTGCAACTACCGGGACGAGGTCGCTGCCGCCAATGGTGGCTCGCTCCCCTCCGACCACCCCGCAAACTTCGTGCTGATGATGCTTGTCGGGATGAGCGATCCGGGGCTCGTCGTCCTCCCCACCCACCGGCTGTTCGTGGAGCCGTCGGTGGCCACCGCGGCCGAACTGGCGGCGAAGCTCGGCGACTGCTTCACGACCGAGAAGGCCGGCGTTGGCCCGGAGGCCGCCGCGGACGTGTGGGAGCAGATCGAGACCGAGGACGCCCAAGGGACGCTCGGGCTCTACACCGCCGGCGACCGGACCTGGACCCTCGCCCGGATCACCCCCGCCGGCGCTGCCCGGATGGAAGAGATCGCGGCCGAGCACGGGCCTGCCTGGCGCGGGCTGGGCGTCTCGATCCTCCACCGGCTCGTGATCGGCGAGCTGCTCGGGGCGAAGCAGATCCCCACCCCCGGCTACGTCCACCTCGTCCGCGAGGTGGTCGAGGGGCTCTCGACCGCGAAGTATCCCCTCGCGGCCCTCGTCATGCCGGCGAGCGTCGGCGACATCAAGAGTGTCAGCGAGACTGGCGAGCGGATGCCAGCCAAGAGCACCTACTTCTATCCGAAGCTCGCCAGCGGCCTGGTCTTCAACCCGCTCGAGTGACCGCGGGAGAGATGTTCGGCCACTCCTCCGGTCTCGGGGAGCGGTGGCGTTCCACGTGAAACCGTACCGCCCCGGCGGTCTGGGGGTGCTCCGCAGACGGGGCAGTCCGGGCAAGCCGGGGCGGTCGTGCGGTTTCACGTGGAACGACTCTCGGGGGCGGTCGCTCCATCCTCTGACGGCTGCGGCAACCTTGCCCGACAGAACGGTTGGAACGCGCTTCGGGCCAGGCATGACGATCGTGCCGGCGGTGGCCGATATTCCGAATGTTCCCGGAATACCCCGGGAAACATCTGGAAGGGATCTGCGCGTGGGAAGGATTCTGTGCGTGGCCAACCAGAAGGGGGGCGTGGGGAAAACCACCACCGCGACAAACCTCGCCGTCGGCCTCGCCAAGGGGGGGCTGCGGACGCTCTTGGTCGATCTCGACCCGCAGTGCAATGCCACATCGGGGCTCGGGGCCACTCCGGCGGCGATCCATCCGCTCGTTTCTGATGCCCCGCTGTGCGGCTCGGTGATCGAGACAGGAGTGGCCGGCCTCTCCCTCCTTCCGGGGAGTCGGAGCGTCCGCGACGTCGAACGGCTGGCGACGCTCGCCCGCAGCGGCAGTTTTGTCCTCGAGACCCATCTTGCCGGCGGGCTCAATGCCTGGGACTACTGTCTCATCGATTGCCCGCCATCGATCGGCGACCTGACCAGGACGGCCCTGGCCGGGAGCACCGACGTGATCATGCCGATCCAGTGCGAATACTTCGCCCTCGAGGGGCTGACGCAGATGATCGAGGTGATCCGCGACGTGATGGACGAACGCCCCGGCCGGCTGCGGTTCGGGGGGATCGTCCTCACGATGCACGACGACGATCTGGAGCTGACCCGCGAGGTGGAGGAAGAGGTTCGGGACTTCTTCGGGGAGATCGTCTTCGAGACAGTCATCCCCCGCGATGTGGCGGTGTCGGAGGCTCCCAGCCACGCCCGCAGCGTTCTCGATTATGCGCCGCGCTCGAGGGGAGCGCGGGCCTACACGGAATTGTGCATGGAGGTTCGGGACTGTGAGTAAGGAACGACGTCTTGGGCGGGGCCTGGAAGCACTGCTCGGCCGTGCGGGGCTCGACCCGCAATCGATCCCCGCCCCCGCGCAGACCCAAGGCACCAGCGCCCTCGCCGCGCAGCCTTCCCCCCTTCCGGGCCGGGCCCCGGATCTCCTCGGCAAGGGGATCGGCGGCCTGGGGACCGGCGCCGCCCGCCTCATCCTCCACGCTCCTGAAGAGGTCGAGCAGGCGGCGGCGGCGCTGCCGGTGAACGAGGTCGATCCGGCGCTGGTCGATCCGAATCCCTGGCAGCCCCGGTCGGTCGTCGACGACGGGGCCCTGGCCGAGCTCACGGCCAGCCTCGGCGAACATGGCCTCCTCCAGCCGATCGTCGTCCGGGCGCGGAGCGACCGCTACCAGCTCATCGCCGGCCAGCGCCGCCTTGCGGCGGCCCGTCGGCTGGGATGGGCGAAGCTCCCCGTCCGCGTTCTCGATGTCGACGACCGGCAGATGTCGGAGATCGCGATCGTCGAAAATCTCCAGCGCCGCGACCTCGACGCCCTCGAGAAGGCGGTGAGCTTCAAGACGTACCTCGCCGCCTGGGGTTGCACGCAAGACGAGCTTGCCAAGCGGCTCTCGATCGACCGCTCGAGCGTCACCAACCTCATCCGTCTCCTCGAGCTTCCCGAGGGCGTGCAGCAGCGCCTCCGGGCGGGCGAGATCTCGATGGGGCACGCCCGCGCCCTCCTTCCGCTCGGCGACGAGCACGAGCAGGTGAAGCTGGCCCAGCGGATCGTCACCGAGGGGCTGTCGGTGCGGGCGATCGAGGGACAGGTGCAGGAGATTCTGCGGGCCGACGAAGACGACCCGGCCCTCGCCGACGACGACGGCGTTTCGACGGCCGTGGCGGACAGCGAAGGGGACGACGATCTTCTCTCTCCTGCCGCGCCAACCGCGACGAAACGGAAGCCGGGGCGGCCGGCGACAAAACGGACGGCGCAGGTCCAAGCCGTCGAGGCCCAGCTGCGCCGGGCGCTGGGCACGAAGGTCGTCGTTCATGCCAACGGCAAGGGGGCGGGGCGGATTGTGATCCCGTTCGGCGATCTGGACGAATTTCAGCGACTTCTGCAGCAAATCACGGGGTGAGCCACAGGGGGTCGAGCGGAAGGGGGTAGCCCAGATCCGGGGGGCGTACATGGCCTACACCTATCCCAACTGGGCGGCGAAGTTTCACCTCGATGCCCTCCTCCTCCATCTCCACGGCGTCGACGCCCAGGATCCACTGGCGGTGCGGAACGCGGGGTGATCGATCGCTGCGGGATGGCTCGTGACCGGCAGCGAGGCCCGAAGCATGGGCCTTTCAATGCATTGGCATGCCCCAAGGCCGCCCCAGCACCTGTTGGCGACGCCCCCGCATCCGGGGAGGACTATACTCCCCTCGCTCGGTAGCCCAACGGCGGAGTACCCCACATGCCCGTCGAATCGAAGCCCCTTTTCCGCCCCGATGTGCTCTCCGCGCATCTCCGCAGCTTCCCGCCGCCGGAGCTGCCCGACGGCGTGCGGCAGGAGCTAGCCCAGTGGGGGGAGCTCGTCGGGTCCGGGCGGATCGACAAGTTCAAGGAAACCGAGCTGCGCCCCGAGTTCTTCCAGCTCTTTTTCCACCGGATACTCGGCTATCGCGGCCCGTCTGACGGGGGACGCCATTGGACAATCTCGCAGGAGAAGCACGTCGAGGTGGAAGGCGAGTTTGCCGACGCCGTCCTCGGTGACTTCCACGACGGTGCTGACCCGCGATTCGTCGTCGCCGTGGAGGCGAAAGGTCCGAAAGACCCGCTCGATCGTCCGTACGGCGGGCGCAGGCTCTCGGCCGTCGATCAGGGCTACCGCTACGCAATCAACTTCCCATGTGAATGGATCGTCGTCACGTCGCTCCGTGAGATCCGGCTCTACGGAAAGGCGTCCGATCAGCACACTTACGAATCGATCGACACCGAGCAGCTCGCCCGCGATGAAGCCGCCCTGAAGCGATTCATCTACCTACTTGGCGCGCCGCGGGTCGTCCCCTCCTCGGGCGAATGCCACCTGGCGGCCCTCCGGGAGGAGTCGGAGAAGGTCGGCCGCGAATTGACGCATGCCTTCTACGGCCGCTATTCCGAGATGCGACGGGGGATGTTTGCGAGTCTCTCCCGCGACAATCCGTCGCTGCCGCGCGAGTCGCTCCTCTCCTACACCCAGCGGATCCTCGATCGGGTGCTGTTCTGTGCGTTCGCCGAGGATCGCGGCCTGCTGCCGACCGACTCCCTGCTCAAGGCTTTCGAGCACAACGATCCCTACCGCGCCCGTCCCACCTGGGAGAACTTCCGCGGACTCTTCGCGGCTGTCGACCGGGGAAACGCCGGCCTCGGGATCCATGCCTACAACGGCGGCCTGTTCTCCGACCACGACCCTCAATTCGAGGCATTGAACGTTTCCGACGAGGTCTGCGCGTACTTCCGCGACCTCGGCGGATACGACTACCGCCTGCCAGCCGAGGCCGCAACCGACTTCTCCACTGGCCACGCCCTCATCGATGTCGACATCCTCGGCCACATCTTCGAGCAGTCGATCTCCGACCTCGAAAAGATGCGCGGCGATTCCGGGCTCGTTGTCACGGAGCCAGTGACAACGGCCGACCGGGCGAAGGGACGGCGGAAGACCGAGGGGGTGTTTTACACGCCAGCCTTCGTCACGCGGACCATCGTCGAACAGGCCCTCGGCGGTGTCCTGACAGATCGC
>JBAWVV010000219.1:0-7278 GCA_037147115.1 Planctomycetia bacterium
GGCGGCAGACGCGGATCGAACTGCATCATCATGTCGTCATCCTCGTGCTCAACGTTGTGGCAATGGAAGACGAACGGCCCCTTGAACGTCCGAAACTTCATCCGGAGCACGATCTCCGAGCCCGGTCCGAGCATGCAGGTGTCGCTCTTAAAGCTATCGTGATAGGGAATCGGCTTCTTCGTCTGCAGATCCGCGATCTGCTGATGCGACTCGAGATGAATGTGGATCGGGTGCCACCACCCGCCGCCACCGTTCTTCAGCGTCCACTCCTCGGCCGTATCGGCCTGCGGAATGGCGTTGACGAGATTCTCGTTGAAGAACTGACCATTCATCGCCCAGGCGCCGTTCTTCCGCTCGAAGAGGAACGTCCGCTTGGCAACAACCTCGCTCGCCTCGATCTTCACGTGCGGCCGGAGCGACGAATTGAGATTGATCGTTGCATCGGGATACCGCGTGTCGCGGGGTCCGACGATGAACTTCAGCACCCGATGCCGGAACGGCGGAGTTCCCGACACCACCGGCTGGTTTTCTTTGTCGAGCGAGCTTGTCGGCCCACGGGGATCCATTTGCGGCAGAATGTTCTCGATGTAGACCTCCGTACCCGGCTTGTACTTGCTGAAGTCGATGACGATATCAGCCCGATGCGCCGGATGGCCGAGCCAGGCTTGGGTCTCCTGGGGCTTGGGGAACATCCACGCGTCCTTCCCGAGACGCATGAACGTCGAATTGTCGCTCAGGCGAAGCCGCCAGACACGCGAATTCCCGGCCGTGAGGCAGCGGAAACGGTATTTCCTGGCCTCGACGTTCATATACGGATACGGCTTCCCGTTGACGCGGATCACGTTCCCCAGATAGCCGTTATGACCGTTGTTGGTATAAGCCATCTGCCCCGCCGTATCGAAAATGTCGTCGCGGAAGACGAGCGGAAGATCATAGGGATTGCGGTACTCAGGCCCGACGTCCGACACGCCCTTGATCCCCGGAAGCACGCCCGACGTGATCAACCCGAGTTCCAGATCATCGAGACACATATTCATCCCGCCACCGCAGCCGCGGGCCACGTGAGGCGCGGTGAGCAGGATACCGTGGTCGTGATACCACATCGTGCTTACGGCCTCGCTCCAGTCGAACGGGCCCGTCTGACCGCCGTTCACCCGCGGTACGATGTTCGGGAAGTAGTAATCCCGGCCCGATCCAGGTGTGATCACGAAGTTTGCATGCCCGTCCGAGTGTGCTGGCCAATGCCCGCCATGCATATGGAGCGACATTTCCTCGGGAAGCGTGTTCACCATCCGAACGATACACGGCTGACCGGCGCGGAAATGGAGCCACGGCGGCAGGCCGGGCGGAAGCAACGTGCCGTCAGCCTTCCGACCGACATAGCCCCAGATATTCGTCGGGGGAAGCTTCATTGAACTCGGCAGGAACTGGTAAGCCCCCGCCATGTGATGCATTTCGTAGTACTGGACCGGAAAACGGTCCCAGTCAGCGGCGTGGTCAAACCATTCCGGCGCCACACCATGAAGCACGCCGCCGACGGCCGAGGTGTAGGCCTTTGGCAGTGTGCCGGTCGACATCGGCTGAAGCCACTGCGGGAAGATGATCGATTCGGTCCAGCGGGGAATCTGATCGTTTTTGAGGGCATTGGGAAGCGTACTCAAATCGACATTCAGCGGGGAATCGGGAAGCTTGAACGTGGGGAACGTGGGGACTGCTGCAGCCGCATGAACTGCCGGGGCACCGACGACGGCGGCCGCAGTGGCCGCCCCCTTCATGAACGCGCGACGACTGGCATCGCCAGCCCCGCGAACCGATGAAAAACGACTGGAACGCGACATGGGGATCCTGATCCTTTCGAGAGAAGACATTCTCGGACTGCGCCGGGAAATATGAGCGATTCGGGAACGATATGAAGCAGCCAGCGACGGCGAAGGGCTCCGTGTGCCCAAACGAACGACAAGGTGATGCAACCACCTTTGCACCACACCGTCGTCCGTAACACGAAGGCCGCGTCAATCTAGCAGCGTGCGCTGCGTTGTAAATCCTTGAACTGCCGCAAGTTATGGGCTTACATCGCCGCAAGGAAATGCCTTTCTTTCCCTTCATAGTCATGGCCACTAGCCGTCTCACAAAATCCACAAAAGCCCCTGCTGGCTCGCGTCCGACGCCTTTTTTTGGGCCGGGCAGACCGTGGCTGGCATCGCGCCCGGAGATTGCTGAAGGCCCTCTTTTGTGGGGGTTTTCGATGATCTAGGCCCCGTGATCCCGACCCCCTCGCCGATCGCGCCGTGCTTCCGGAGATGAGTAATCCGTAAGCTTCGCGATCGACTTCTTGGCTCACCACGATGTTTTTTGCTTTGATCAACGCACCGACCCGTTCGGCAGCTTGACGCCACCCGAAAAACATTGACTATTTGCTCGATCGTGATAATTTTTTTAACCAACATCGGTGAGCTTCCAGCCGACGGTTTCCGCACACATCGCTCGTTCCCTTCGTAGCACCCGTCATCCACGCGCTCTCCCAGGAGACAGTCCCATGGCCATCAATCCGCGCTCGCTGTTCGAGCGATTCCTCGGCCTTGCTCCCTCACAAGGCAAGGGGCGGCGCCCCACTCGGCGCATGACCGATCTGCGGGCTGGCGAATCGCTGGAATCGCGGGCGATGCTCTCGGCGACGTACGACGACGGCACCGGCATGCTCATGCTCGAAGGGACCGAACGAGGGGACACGATCAGCATCGCAAAGGGGCTCGAGAACGGCAGCGTCGTCGTTCGCGGTGTCGATGGGGTGAAGCGAGACGCTGTCTTTCAGCATGTTTCCACCGTGATGATCTCGGCGCTCGGCGGGGACGACCGCGTCACGATCGGTCGCGGCATCCGCAGTGCCGACGGGGCCCTGATGAACTTCACCATCGATGGCGGGAAGGGCAATGACTCTGTCGACGGCAGCGATGGCAGCGACACGATCGACGGGGGGGAGGGCAACGATAAGCTCCGTGGCCGTGCGGGCGACGATCGAGTTCGAGGCGGAAATGGCAACGATTCCGTTAGCGGCGAAGAGGGCAGCGACGATCTTTCTGGCGGCGTAGGCATCGACAGCCTCGCCGGCGGCCTCGGCAACGACAGGATGTCCGGCGACGATGGCAACGACCTCGTCTCCGGTGATGACGGCGACGACTTGATCCTGGGTGGTGCGGGGCGAGACACTCTCAACGGCGGCAACGGCCGCGACAGCATCGACGGGGGAGCCGATGACGACGCCATCAACGGCGGCGGCGCGGACGACAGCCTCCGGGGCAACGCTGGCCGCGATACGATCCATGGTGACGCCGGGAACGACTCACTCAGCGGAGGCGCTGACGACGACACCCTCTTCGGCGACGACGGCGACGACGATCTCAACGGCGATAGCGGCAAGGACCGGCTCCGCGGAGGTCGCGGCGCCGACGAGAACCTCGACGACGACAAAATCGCCGACGTTGACGCGGCCGATCGGAAGGGACGCGGGTCGAACTCCGGTGGCGGCTCCGGGTCGGGGGGCGGCTCGAGCTCCGGTGGCAGCACTGGTGGCAGCACGAGCGCCAGTTCGATCGTGTTTGCCGGCGGCTTGGCGTCTGTGACTGGAAGCTCGGCCAACCGGAGAGACAAGCAGTTCTTCTCCTTCGTCGCGCCGGCGGGAGCCTCCACGCTTCGCGTCGAGATCCTCCCGGACAGCAACGGCAAGTATGCCGATCTCGAGATTGAGGACGTGGCCACGAGCCTGACCGTCGCCGAGCTTGAGCCTTCCGACACGGGCGTGAGCGTCCGAGAGGGCCTCGCGATCGTCGCGGGCCGGAGCTACAGCCTCCGGCTGCGGGCTCCGAAGCTCGATCCGGTCGGCTTCACGGTCAACCTCGCCGTCAGCTGACGGCTCTGGGCGCCGACGCGGCGCCGCTGATACGGGCTGTTCGGGGCCGCCGGGTGTGTGCGGGTGGGATCCTTGCCGCACACGGCGGTCCCGACGGCTTCGTCGAAGATGGTCGTCGCCGGCCAGTTCACTCTTTGAGCGAGTCGAGTAACCGGCGCCCGCGTGCCGTCGGCTTCATGCTCTCCGCCACGACCGCGGCGCCGCTGGCGAACTGCTCCTCGAAGCGGTGGAGCGCTGGCTCGAGCCCCAAGTCGGGATGCCGCGCGACGAGCCGGCGGTGAACGCGCCGGTTGCGGGCGAGGACGAACGTCCCATGAAGCACTTGGAAGAGCGGGCGCGGATCGGGCCGGATCGGCGCCTTGTGGATGTCGTTGGGATTGGTCAGGAGCGGATCGAGCGCGAGGAGGGCGTTGAGGTGGAGGTGGGAGCACTCATGGACAAGATGCTCGAGAAACCAGGGAATCTCCATCCCCGCTTCCGGCATCCGCAGCCAGATCGCCCCAAACGCCTTCGGTGAGCTCAAGCCCTCGATCCCCCGGCCGGTGAACAGCTTGACCAGTGACACGTGCGACACGATCTCGGCATGCATGTCGGGATCGACGGCGGCGATGAGCCCCAGGGCCTCCATGACGGCGGCGTGGAGCGGGGCAAGATCCATTTCCAACAGCGGAAAGAAGTGCAGCGGGGCAACGCCCTCGACGCGGGTCGCCCGCACTTCATCGAGCAGTTGCCCTTCCCAGGCGTGAACGGCAATCGACTCGGTGGCAAAGCCCTCGGCATACCAGGCCGAGGGGGGATCGGCACACCAGGCCTGGACGGCGTCGTAGACGCCGTAGCCGTTCCCCTTTGACATCGCCTCCATCAGCGTCGCAAGCCTGGCGCTCAAGCGCGGGCTGAGGGGCCGATCGACGTCGTAGGCCTCGACGGCACCGAGAAGGCTGGGGATCTCCTGACCGAGCCCCTCGGCAGCGGAAGCGAGGGCATTGAGGGCGTTGTATTGCCAGAACTGCCGCCACGCCCGGGCCACCGCCCGGCTCCTGGTGGCAGAGGGGGCGACATCAAACCACTCGTCCTGGATCTCTCGCGCGAAAGCGGGAATCTCCCCGGAGGCCTGCGCGAGGACCGGGGGTGCGTTGCCGAGAGTGCCCATCTGGAGTGTCCTGTCTGGAGAAACGTATCGGAGCGAGATCCCCACCGGGAACATTCCGGGAGACGTTTCCGCAGCTTACTTCGGTTGAACGGGGTTCAAGCCATCCCCCACTGCGATGGAACATATGCCGAGCCGCCGATGCTTCCGACATGGCACCGCGCGCAACGCGCCTCTGGAACCAGCCCGAGGCATGGTCTCCTGTTCGCCGCTCGATGGTTGCGGTCGCATCACGCCACCCCCTATTCTCAAGGGATATCTCCACGCGCTGTGGTGCAGGCCTCGACCAGCGGCGATCGGGCTTTTTCCCGGCACAGCCAGGCGGGGTCCCTCCCGGCCGACCTCCGCAACAACGCCCGCCATGAGCCCCAGCCCGCCACCATCCTGTCGGCCTTTTCAGCCGAATGGCGGCCGCCGGGCCCCTCCGCGTGGCTTCACGCTCGTGGAGTTGATGGTGGTGATCGTGATCGTGGCGATCCTCGCGTCGCTCTCCCTCTCGGGGCTGGCCGGAGCGCGATTGCGGGCGAAGATCGACAAGACGCGGAGCACGATCCGGAAGATCGACGCCGTTCTCCGGCCGATGTACGAGAGCTACCTGACCCGGCGGGTGGCCGCGGTGGCCGACGCCAAGGATCGGACGTCAGCGGCGCGGCTGATGCTCCTGGCGAAGCGCGATCTCCTCCTCCAAGAGATGCCCGACTGCTGGGCCGACGTCACCGACACGCCGTCGTTTGCGACGCTGCCGGCTTACCTTTCCTACAAGAAGGGGAAGTCCGAGACGCTTGGCGCTGCGGAGTGCCTGTACATGATCCTGTCGCGATCGGGGTATGAGCCAGACGCGCTCGAGGGATTCCGCCCCGATGAGCTCGGCGACAGCGACAACGACCGGGCCACGGAGTTTGTCGACGCCTGGGGGCGACCGATCGAGTTTCTCCGGTGGGCCCCGGGCTGGTTGCCGCCGGTGAGCACGCTCCAGACCGACGACCCCGATCTGAAACACGACCCCTTCGATCCCTTCCGGGTCGACTCGCAGAAGGCGGATCGGCTTCTCCCCGATCGCAGCGGCTACGCCCTGGTGCCGCTGATCGCTTCGGGGGGCCCCGACGAGCTCACCGGCGTCACGCTCTGCGAGGAGGGGTGGGTCGAGCGCCGTCCACTCAAGACCCTCATCCAGACCACAGGCGCACCCCCCCGTCTCATCGGCGCCCCCGACCCGGCCTTTCCGCGCGCCTTCCGCGACAACATCACCAACCACGATCTCGAGAAGCGCTGACCTCACCGCGCGGCCGTTTGCCGGAGGGCATGGTAGCTTTCAACACTCTCCCTCTCATTTCCCGAGGAGTTTTCCATGCCCACCGATCGCCCTGTCACCGAGCCGACCGTGGGGGCCACCCCCGATCTCACCCGCCGCCAGGCGGTGGCCGCGCTCACCGCCGGCTTCGCCCTTGCCGTCCAGCCTGTCTCGGCCGCGACGATCACAACCAGCGACGACGGGCTCGAAGCTGGCGAGGTGGAGATCCCCACCTCCGACGGCGCGATCCCCGCCTATCGGGCTGCTCCGGCCACCGGCGGTCCCTTCCCGACGGTGCTCGTCGTCCAGGAGATCTTCGGTGTTCACGAGCACATCAAGGACATCTGCCGGCGCTTTGCGAAGCTCGGGTTTCTGGCGGTGGCGCCGGAGCTCTACGCCCGGCAGGGGGACGTGTCGCAGATCAAGGACTTCTCCGAGATCATCTCGAAGGTCGTCTCCAAAGTGCCTGACAAGCAGGTGATGGCCGATCTCGATACGGCAGTCGACTGGGCCGGCAAGCATGGCGGCGACACGGCCCGGCTGGGCGTCACCGGCTTCTGTTGGGGGGGACGGATCGTGTGGCTCTACGCCGCCCACAATCCCCTGCTCAAAGCCGGTGTTGCCTGGTATGGCCGGCTCGATGCTGCCAAGGACGATCTCCACCCGGCCAATCCGATCGACCTCGTCGCCAAGCTCGGGAGCCCGGTGCTGGGGCTCTACGGCGGCGCCGATCAAGGGATCCCCAACGACCTCGTGGCAGCGATGCAGAAGAAGCTCGCCGCAGCAGAGAAGCCCTCCGAGATCATTCTCTATCCCGACACACCGCACGGCTTCTACGCCGACTACAGGCCCTCCTACCGGGAGGAGCAGGCCGCCGATGGCTGGAAGCGGCTCTTGGCATGGTTCAAACAACACGGCGTGGCGTGACGGCCA
>JBAWVV010000220.1:0-7260 GCA_037147115.1 Planctomycetia bacterium
GCCATTCTCATGCCTTGCGCGGGGTGTGCCGAATAAACCGGTGACACGGGTTGTTCCGGATCCTCCGATCGCGACGGACTTTCGATGCGCATATCCCCATCCGTGACAGGCGCCATCCTCCCGAGGCGTGCCCTCTTTTGGGCGTTGGTGTGCCTCTCCCTCCACGCCGTCCCGACGGCGGGAGCGGAGCCGGACGCCGGCCCGGATTTCCCCGGCGACGCGCCCCCGCTGCCGGCTGAGTTCGAAGCCTCCGACGCCCCGCCAGCAACGGGCCTTCCCACCGTCGTTGATACCCCCGGCAGGATCTTCTCCGGCCCAATGGTCGGCGCCGCCACCGATCCCCAGCGCTATCTCGTCTTCGACGCCCTGGCCATGCAGCGCAACAACGCGCTCAAGGACGGGCCGCTGATCGTCGAGAATGTGACGCCGCAGTTCACGGCGCTCCAGAAAAACATGCTTCAAAGCACGGTCGCTCCCGGTGCGCGTCTCCTCTACGGCGATTATGGTTCCGACGGAATCGGCTGGGAGACCGGCTATCTCGGCTTGTGGAACATGTACTCGAAGGCCCGCATGGAGAGCCCCAACAGCCTCCTCCAGGCTCCCGGCGGCCTCGGCTTCGCCTCGACGGCGATGCAGAACGGCTCCCAGGGAGACTTCACCGGGATTACTTCGCTGCAATCGGCCGATGTGAATGTCGTCTTTCATCAGTTCGACGGCGGTTGGAACCCGCGGTCGCCGCGCCCTTCCCAGCGGGTGAACTGGTACGACGGCGGCCACCTCGATTGGATCACGGGCTTCCGCTGGGCGGGCCTCGACGATGTCGGCATTCTCGGCTTCACGCCCGCCGGAGCTCCGGCAGCCAACACCTACAAGGCCCACACCTCGTCGAACCTCTTCGCCGGTCAAGTCGGCGTCCGGGGGAGGATGGAGTTCCAAGAATGGGCACTGGAGAGTTGGATCAAGGTGGGTCTCGCCGGCACCTCTCTCTCCCAGACGCAGTCGTTTCAGGACCAGCTCGCCCCGCTCGATCCCTTCCGCCCCACTGGCTCGTCGTGGAAGGGAGGGGTCGGCATGATCGCCGACGCGAACCTCTCTGGAGTTTGGAGGTACGACGAAACCTGGGGCTTCCGCTTCGGTTACAATCTTATCTGGCTGACCGGCGTAGCGCTCGCTCCAGACCAGTACAACTTCTCGGCTAGCACCTCGCCGGCGACAGCCATCGACAACACCGGCAGTATGCTCCTGTCGGGTGCCAATGCGGGACTCGAAGCCCGTTGGTAGGCCACGCTCTCTCCCGAGGCCGGCAGGCTTCGCAGACGACGCATTAGGTCGTCTTCAGCAACTCGACGTCGAACACGAGCGTTGCCCCACCGGGAATCGTCGGCGGGCTGCCGGCGTCGCCATAGGCGAGGTTCGCCGGGATGACGAACAGGCGGCGGCCCCCTTCTTTCATGGTGGCCAGCCCTTCGGTCCAGCCCTTGATCACTTGATTGAGAGCGAAAGAGACTCCGCTGTTGCCATCGAACTTTGTGCCGTTGAGCAGCCAGCCGGAGTAGTTCACCGTGACCGTCGCGGTCGCCGATGACGGGGTTTTCCCCGTGCCGATCAGAAGATCCTCGTAAACAAGCCCGCTGGCCGTCGTCACCATGCCTGCATACGGCAGAGCTGGATCAGAGGCCACTTCGCGCGGCGATCCCAACACCCCAGTGTTCTCGGCCGATTTGGTCCAGACGTTCTTGGCGGCGTTGTAGTCGAATACCCGATCCGTTTCCACGGCCAGTCGAATCTGGTTGGAGCTGATCTGATTGATGCGGCCGTCACCATCGGTGTCGGTGACCGCGATCGTCACCCCGACCGGCTTCGACGGCAGATCGCCATAGGCAGCGAACTCGGAGAGGGGTGTCGCGGAAGCCCCGATCTTGCCGTCAAGGATTTGGATCTTTGAAGTCCCCCCGCCGATCGGTGCAACGAACAGATCGTCCAGGGAATCGGCATTGAAGCGCGCCGCGATGACATTCAGCCCGCCCTTATAGGGCGCCGTATACGGCGATACTGTCTTCACAACCTTCTCGGTGGTGCCGGAGAGATCGATCACTTGGATCGTTGGCTTGATTCCCCGGCCACTGGCCACAACGAGTTCCATCCGGCCATCAGCTGCGGTGGCATCGGTGGTCGCGCCGTTGGTGAACGTGCCGAAATCTCCGGAACTCAACTGGACCCCGGCGATCGAACCGGGGATCGATGACGTGAACGACCGGTAGAGGGTCAGCGGCTGACTCCCGGTGAGCGTTGTGGCGAAGACCTTGATCTCCCCCTTCCCGGAGCTTTTGGCCACCGCGATGTCGCTCGTGCCATTTCCATCGAAGTCACCAATGGTCACGTCGAGGCCACGGCGGTACCCCTGCCCAAACGGCTGGATCGTGTACTTGGAATCCTTGACAAGCGTCACCTTCCCGGCAGCGTCGATCTCTTGGCTGTAGACAACCACCTCCCCAACCCGACCGAAGCCGGGCACCACGACGATCTCCGGCTTACCGTCACCGTTGAGATCCCCCACCGCCGACTGCATCCCCCCCTTGAACGTCGACTCGAAGACCCTCGTCGAAGCGATCGCTGCTCCAGTCGACGGATTCACAAGCCGGAGAAGCGGTGTGCTCGACCAGCCGGTGTCGTCGGTCACCGCGATCGACGCTGGCACATATTTGAGCGTCACGGAGGCGGAGTTGTTGGCCGGGGTCGTGTCGCCTCCCCCTGAGACGCTCGCCGTGGTGAGAAGGGCCCCGGTCTCGTCTGCTGCAATCTGGGCGGTGACGCTGAAGGTGACGCTCGCCCCGGATGGGAGCGTGATCGTGCCGGAGGGCCCACCGGCGCCAGCGAGCGGGCCGACGCCCCCGCCCAGATAGGCCGCCGACCAGACGGCCCCCGAGATCTGGCTCCCGAGCGCGGTCGTGAGGACGGCGTTTTGAGCAGTCTGGTCGCCAATGTTTGTGACGGTCAGTTTGTATTCCGTCTGGGTGCCGGGGGCATACCAGGCATGGGCATCGTTGAGCGACACCGAGAAATCGGCGGCGAGCATCATCCGCTGCTCGAGCATCTCGGTCCCGTGCATCCCCACGCCGAGGGTCTCCCAGTGGCCGGGACGCTTGCGGAGGCTCCGGCGCGACAACCGGGCCCGTTCCCGGGAGGGGAGGCGCCCGAAGGTGAACCGACGGAGGGAGAAGGGAAAGAGGGTAGTCATCGGCGAGCCTCCGGCGTGTGGAACGTTCTACGTCGAGAATTACCCCCGGGTTCGGTGGCGGTCAACGTTTTGGCTCGGATCCATCATGATTCTCACCGAATCGCGCCGATCGCGATCCCCTCCCGGCCGCTTGCATGGCCGTGAGACCGAATCAGACTCACGGGAATCCCCATTCTCCCGGAGCCTGAACCATGCCCCGCCCCAGCTTCCTTGCCCCTCTGGCCCTGTCGATCCTCCTGGCCGTGGCTGCACCGGCCGCCGCGGTCGATCTGTCGGGGTCCTGGGCGGGGAGTTGGGAAAGCACGTCGACCGGTCACGCCGGCCCCCTCCGGGCCACGTTCCGCCCCTGCGGAGAAGACCGGTGGACCGTCGATTTCTCCGGGCGGTTCTTCAAGCTCCTCCCCTTCCGCTACTCCGTCACGCTCCGCGTCGTCGAGGATGCGGGGGACCGGGTCACGCTGGCGGGGACTTCCTGGCTCGGCCGGTTGTTCGGGACCTTCTGCTACCGGGCCGACGCCACCGCCTGTCGGTTCGAGGCCCACTACACCTCGAAGAAGGACACCGGGATCTTCCGACTCGAGCGTGCCGATTGACCCACGGGTGGCGCGAGGATGATCCCCGATCTGCCCGTCGCTCCGATTCGCTCAGATCGGTTCGGCCCGAGGCGAGTTGCCCCCCTTTGGTACCAGCGACTTTCCCTCCAGCAGCGCGTCGAGCTGCTTGCGCAGTTTCGCCTCCATCCCCTCACTCGCCCCGACATGCACCGCCTCGACGCTGCCGTCTCGCCCGATGATCACCGTGTGGGGGATCGCCTCGACCCGATAGGCCACCGCAGCGGCGCCGTCGGTGTCCATCACGACCGAGGCATCGATCGGCTCCTCCTGGAGAAACGCGCGGATGGTCTCCGCATCCTCCTTGAGGTTGACCGCGCGAAACACGACCCCCTTGTCGGCATATTCCTTGCAGACCTGGGCGACGACCGGGAGCGACACCCGGCAGGGGCCGCACCAGGAAGCCCAGAAATCGAGCACGACGATCTTGTCCTTCTGCATGGAAGCATCGAAACGGGAGCCGTCCACGCCGACCAGCGAGAGCGGCTTGATGGGAAACCCGACGGTCGAGTGGGGCACCGGACGGGCGGTGAGGCGCTCGCGCTGGGCCTGGTTGGCGAAGTCGGAGAGCGAGTCGACCTTCTCGCATCCTTCCCCCGGCACAAAGGCAAAGTCCGCAGGCTCAAAGTCCGGATCGAGTCGCCATTGATCGAAGATCACCGTCGACGAGAGATCGACGTTTCGGCCACCGAAGAAGAGCTGGCCGATGGTCGGCACGAATTTTACTGGCACCGGCTCGTCACCGGTCGCCACCCACAAATCCCAATTCCCCGACTCCGAACGGGCGACGAGGTGCGTACACGCGCTGCCATCGATCTCCTCGGCACCGGCGACTGAAAGCTCCTGCACCCCTTCGAGCAAGGCCGCTGCCGGATCCTCGGCCAGTAGGGCCTTCGTGACAACGTCGCCACCGCCGACGCCGAGCATCGTCCGGAGGTGCGGGTTGTCGACGACTTCCGGCAGGGTCGCGGGAGCCGGCGACGACTCGTAGCGGTCGCCGTCGTTGTGTTTTTGGTGGATGACGAGCGATTGGCCATCGCTGATCACCGTGCCGCTTCCCGGCTGGTCGCCGCTGAGGACCACCGCCAGCCGATTCGGGCGCTCCACACGCACCACATGCTCCATCTCGCCGGCGAACTTCTGGGCCACCTCGTCGGAGACCGTCGTCGTGCTCACCTGCCGCAGCGAGAAGCTCTTCGTGGCGCCGAGAAACGTCGCCATCCGGTCGATCACCTCGCGCGCCTCCGGCGCGATCGACACCGGGCTGGGTTCGATGGCCGCCGGGGCTGCCGGCCTGGCGACCGGCGGGGGAGCAGTCCCACCGCAGCCGGCCGACAGGAGCACTACGGCAGCCCATCCACCGAGCATCCCCAGCCGGGCGCCGTGATCGATCCTCTTCGTTCGAAATCCCGTCATTCCCATCTCACTTTTCTCCGCGCGTCGAGATTCCATGCCGGGGATCACTCCGCCGGCCTGCGTTCTCCGAGGAGGGCAGGAGCGTCCTCTCCGGGACCGTCAAAGGATACTCGCCAGCCACATCCAGGAAACCACGGCCAAGCAGGCGACGCCGTCGGGTTCATCGGCGCCACGTTCGATCCACTCCGCAGGCGGGGGATCCTTTCTGCCGAGACGACGATCGGCTTTCCCCGCTCACCGCACCACGACCGCAGGCCCCCCCGCCGCGGCCGTGAGAAACCAGGCGGCGTCGATGCCGGTGGCGGCGCGGTAGGCGGCGTGGAGAACGCGCCCCGTCGCCTCGGCCCCGTCCGCTTCCACCAGCGCCACAGCGCAGCCGCCGAAGCCCCCTCCCGTCATCCGGCAACCGATGATCCCGGGGACGCCCGCCGCGAGCTCCACAATCCGATCGAGCTCCGGACACGAGACGGCGTAATCGGCCGAGAGCGACCGGTGGCTCTCCCCCATCAGTCGGCCAGCCCTGCCCCAATCGCGATCGGCTAGCGCCCCGACAAACGCCGGCACGCGCGCAATCTCACCGACGACATGCCGCGCCCGGGCGAACTCCGTGGTGGGGAGCCGCCCCGCGGCGGCTTCGAGATCGGCTGCCGTCACGTCGCGGAGCGACCCGACGCCAAGGCATCGGGCAGCGGAAGCACACTCGGCCCGACGCTTGGCGTATTCCCCATCAGCCAGGGAGTGCTTCACGCCGCTGTCGAAGACGAGGACGCGGACGGCGGCGTCGATCGGCACTGCCACCACCTGACGCGATCGGCAGTCGAGCTGGAGCGCGTGGCCAGCCTCCCCGCAGCAGACGGCGAATTGATCCATGATGCCGCAGGGAACGCCGGCAAACTCGTGCTCGGCCTGCTGGCAGAGGAGCGCTTTCTCCACCCTGGGTAGGCTCCGGCCACAGAGCGTCTCAATGACGGTCGCCATCGCCACCTCAAGCGCCGCACTCGAGCTCAATCCGGCCCCGGCCGGGAGGGTAGCGCTGATGTCGGCATCGAAACCCGGGATCACGAACCCGATCCGCCGGTATCCCTCGATCACCCCGCGGACGTAATTCGACCAGCTCCGCCCGACTGGCGCGACTGTCGCGGTGAGGTCGAGCGTTACCGGTCGCCGGTCGCGTTGCGTCCGCAGCACGGCCAACCGGTCGCCGCGCGGGCGGACATGGATCGTCACATGGCGTTCGATCGCCATCGGGAGGACGAAGCCGTCGTTGTAGTCGGTGTGCTCGCCGATGAGGTTCACGCGACCAGGAGCGCTTGCGGCAAACGGGATGGTGACCGGCTGGGACAGGCTCGACATCGGTGACATCTCCTTCATTCACTCAGCATACCTGCGACCCCGCTGAGGAGTGCTGAGTGCGCGACAGGCACTTCCGCGCCGGCGCGCCCGGGGATCTGGCCACGAGCGAGTCTGAAAGTGGATCGGCCCGTGGAGCGCCCCCTGCAGAGTAAAAAAAGAAGCGGCCCGATCCTTTCGGACCGGGCCGCTCCCGTTCCCAATCGTCTCGTCCCTCCCGTCCCAAGGCCCAGTTGGCCAGAGGCATTCAGAACTTGCTTCGTTCGATCATTCGCAGAGGGGAACCTCGCGGCAGATCGTCGTCGGCACGCAACGGGTCACCGTGTAGGGGACCCGCGTCGGCACGTAGCGGACAACATCGATCGACTTGGTGTAGTGCACGGGGAAGGTCTTGCAGACCGGCACCTGACGGGTGCGGCACTCCTTGACCATCGTGCAGACCTTGTACTCCACTTCCTTCGAGCACTGCTCCGTCACCGTCCGGCAGACCTGGTAGCTGCAGGTCTTGATCCGCTGCTCGGGCACCATCCGGCAGACCTGGTAGGTCCGGACACGCTGCTCAGGGATCATCTTGCAGACCTTGTAGCAGCAGGTCTTGACCCGCTGCTCACGCACCATCCGGCAGACCTGGTAGCTGCAGGTCTT
>JBAWVV010000221.1:0-7257 GCA_037147115.1 Planctomycetia bacterium
CCCCCGGAGCCACCGCCGTCGAGGCCTACGACCGCAATCACCTCCGCCGCCAGGTGGAGCGCCTCCGCGCCGCGGCCGCCACCCGGGCGCGCCTCGAAAACGAGATCATCGCGGAACGTGACCGGGAGATCGCCGCGGCAACCTCGGAGGCGAGCGAGGGGATCAGCGCCACCACGGCGAAACACCGCGGGGAGATCGAGGCGGCGAAAAAGGAATACGACGCGGTGCTGAAGCGCCTCGAATCACAGGGAACAGCCGAACAGCAGAAGATCGACGAGCAGCGGAAAACGAAGGCCTCCGCCTTGAGCCGAGCCTGCGACGAGCAGTCGACAAAGATCCGCGACGACAGCGAGTTCGAGCAGGGCTCGGTGAGGGAGGTCTTCAAGGAGAAGCGGAACGACCCGTCGAAGCTCCTCGCCCGGTGCGAGAAGGAGCACGTGCTGTGGGGCAGCCAACTCGACGAAGCGGTAGCGAAGGCGAAGGAGTTTCTCACCAAGTGCGGCGTCAAGGCCGGCGCGGCGGCGGCCGACGACAGCCCCGTGCCGGAGGGGGATGGGCTCCTCGCCGAGATCAAGGGGGCCCATGAAGGGGCGATCGGGCGCACCAAGGAGCTCCTCGCGCTCGAGGCCTCGAAGACGATCTTCGGCGGCCTCAAGAAAGAGGCGGCCCAGAAGGCGCTCGAACTGTGGACCGCGATCGAGCGCGACGTGCTCCGTGGCAAACGGCTCCTTGCCCCGGCAGCCGAATGGATCAAGGTCCGCAGCAGCCTCCAAGCGAAGCAGATGGAGGCGAAGGCGAAGCAGGATCTCGTCGATCTGGAGTCGCGGGCGAAGAAGACGCTCGCCGACCTTGCCGCGAAGCGCGATGCCCAGCTGGCGGAGCTCGAGGGGAAATACCAGACCGCCACGGCAACGATCCGAACGAAGGTTGAGAGTGGGCGGAAGGAGGCCGGGGAGAAGTATCCGGCCCGCATCGCCGCCCTCGAGACCGGCCTCAGCGACGACATTCGCCGCCGCGAGGCGATGCGCGACGCCCGGCTCACCGCCGCCACCCAACGCCATGCCGAGCGCACGCGCTCCATGACGGAGGACTGGTCGTGCCTGCGGCGGGAGACAGCCGCGATCTGGGAAGAGGCCAACCGGATCGACGCCGCCTGCTTCCCCGCTTGGGAAGCGCTCGCCGATGGCTCGGCAGCGCTCCCGGCCCACGATCCCCCCGGGCTGCGGTTCGGCACGCTCGCCATGGCGATGGCGAAGATCCCCGGGGGCCTCTCGGCCCAGAGCGACTTGAATGCCTTTGGCCCGGCCACGTGGACCCAGCCGGCCGCCATTCCTTTCCCCGCCGAAAGCTCTGTGCTGGTGAAAATAACGGCCGACCAAAAGGAGGCGGCCGGCGCCTTCCTTCAGGCGCTCACCCTGCGGATCGCCTCCGGTGCCCCTGCCGGCCAGACCCGGTTCACGATCATCGATCCGCTCGGGCTGGGAAAGCACTTCGCCGGCTTTATGCATCTGGCCGATCACGACGAGCTCCTCGTCACCAGCCGGATCTGGACCGAGCCGCAGCAGATCGAACAGCGGCTTGCCGACATCACCGAGCAGATGGAGCTGGTGATCCAGAAGTATCTGCGCAACGAATACCCCTCGATCGGCGCCTACAACGCCGACGCCGAGGTGCCCGAGCCCTACCGGTTCGTCGTCGTCAGCAACTTCCCGGCGAACTTCACCGAGACCAGCGCTCGTCGCCTGGCGAGCATCGCCGCCAGCGGCGCGCGGTGCGGCGTCTACACGATCGTTTCGGTCGACACCAAGCAGACGATGCCGGCGAACTTCACCCTCTCCGACATCGAGCAGTACGCCACGACGCTCGTGCTCAAGGACGGCACCTTCACCTGGCAGGACCCCGAGTTCTCAAAATGGCCACTCGGCGTGGAGCAGAGTCCTTCCGACGAACTGTTCACGGAAGTCATCCAGCGCGTCGGCAGGGCAGCGAAGGCGGCGAAGCGCGTCGAGGTGCCGTTCGACCGTGTGGCGCCCCCCGAAGACCGGTGGTGGACGGGGAGCACCGCCTCCGGCATCGACGTTCCCCTCGGGCCGGCCGGGGCGAAGAAGATGCAGCACATGAAGCTCGGTAAGGGGACGAGCCAGCATGTTCTCATCGCCGGGAAGACCGGCTCGGGAAAGTCGACGATGATGCACGCGCTGATCACGAATCTCGCGCTCACCTACAGCCCGAACGAAGTTCAGTTCTATCTCATCGACTTCAAGAAGGGGGTCGAGTTCAAGATCTACGACCACTACGAGCTCCCGCACGCCCGCGTCATCGCCATCGAGAGCGAGCGTGAGTTCGGCCTCTCGGTGCTCGAGCAACTCGACCGCGAGCTGAAGCGGCGCGGCGACCTGTTCCGGGATCTGGCCGTCCAAGACCTTGCCGGCTTCCGTGCCACTGGCAGCCCCGAACCGATGCCGCGGATCCTTCTCATCATCGACGAGTTCCAAGAGTTGTTCATCGAGGATGACAAGCTCGCCCAGGATGCGACGCTGATTCTCGACCGGCTCGTCCGCCAGGGCCGCGCCTTCGGGATGCACGTCCTCCTCGGCTCGCAGACGCTCGGCGGCTCCTACAGCCTCCCCCGGGCGACGATGGGGCAGATGGCGGTGCGCATCGCCCTGCAGTGCAACGAGGCCGACAGCAGCCTGATCCTCTCCGAAGACAACTCGGCCGCCCGGCTCCTCACGCGCCCCGGCGAGGCGATCTACAACGACGCCAACGGTATGGTGACTGGCAACAATCCCTTTCAGGTCGTGTGGCTCGACGACAGCCGCCGGGAGTGGTATCTCGGCGAGCTGCGCCGTCTCGCCGACCGGCGCAGCGACATCCTGCCGGTGCCGCGGATCGTGTTCGACGGCAACCAGGCAGCCGATCCCGACGGCAATGTCCTCCTCCGCGAGCTCCTCGCCGAGGGTACCACTGGCGGCCGCGCGCCTGTCGCCCCGGTCGCCTGGCTCGGCGACGCGATCGCCATCAAGGATCCGACGACGGCGATTTTCCGGAGGCAGGGGGGAGCCAATCTCCTCATCGTCGGCCAGCGCGAGGATCTGGCGGTGAGCCTCCTGGCGATGGCCATCGTCGGTCTGGCGGCGGCGAACGATCCTTTCCCGGGCGGAAAGCTCGGCCACGATGCCCGCTTCGTGCTCCTCGAGCCGGCGATCGCCGACGAGAAGCCCGACCTCCTGCTCTCGCAACTCGCCGCCAGCCTCCCCCACGACTTCGTCAACGTCGGCCGGCTCGGCGTCACCGACGGGATGGCCGATCTGGCCGCCGAGGTCAAGCGCCGCCTCGACCATCAGGTGCTCGACGGCGAGGCCGTCTTCGTCGTTGTCCGCGATCTGGCCCGGTTCCGCGAGCTGCGCAAGGCCGACGGCGATTTCGGCTTCTCGTTCAGCGGCGGCGACAAGAAGGCCGGGCCCGCCGACAACTTTGCGACGATCCTCCGCGACGGCCCGGCCGTCGGCATCCACACGCTCATCTGGTGTGATTCGCTCACGAACCTGATGCGGACGTTTGAACGCGGGGCGCTGAAGGAGTTCGAGCTGCGGGTCCTGTTCCAGATGAGCGCCTCCGATTCCAGCCAGCTCGTCGACAGTCCGCTGGCCAGCAAGCTCGGGCCCCAGCGGGCCATCTTCATCCACGAGGAGACGGGGACGTTCGAGAAGTTCCGCCCCTACGCCTTTCCCTCCGGCGAATGGCTCGCCGGGGTTTCTGAGCGACTGCGGGCCCGTCCCCAGGGGTCGAGGGGTGACCGCGCCCAGGTCGAGCGGCCGACGGGCGGCGCGACGACCGCGGAGCCGGAGAAGGAGGAGTTCAACTTCGGCTTTGGCGGTGGCGACGGCGAGTTCAACTTCACGAAGTTTCTCGATGATCCCCCGGCGGGGGACGGCACGGCTGCACCCCCTTCCGAGGCCGGCTGACCGCCCGTTTCTCGTTCGATCCGCCCTCCCCGTCTCTCCTGCGATGACCGCCACCATGCCCCCGCTCGTAACCCTGCGCCAGCTTGCCGCACGCGTCTTGGCCACGGCGGGCCAGAGCACGTGGGTCGCTCTGGCCTTCCTTCCAATCCTCCTGATGGGGACGGCCCGGGGGCAACTCCCGCAGACCGAGCCCTGGCAGCAAACGCTCCACCGGTTCCTCGCCTCGCTCACCGAGCCAGACATGACCCTCGCGGTTGTCCCGGTGGAGTACATCGAGGAACAACTCGACGACGACGCCCTCTACCGCGACTGGCTCCTCCTCGGCTCGGCTCTGGAGCGGCGCCCCGCCTCCCCCGAGCAGCCCAACATCGATGTTCTCCGGCACCCTGCCGGCGTCTACCTCTTGGAGTCGATCGAGCGCGACAGTCGGGTGTGGATGTCGCCGCGGCAGTACCCGCCGATGGCGCCAGCCTGGTGGTCGAGCTGGTCCTATCCGGGCAATCCCTACTTCGGCTCGCGGGCCTGCAAGCTCCGCGGCTTCGTTCCCGCCGCGGTCGACATGATGATGCTCACCAGCGACGACCGGGAGACGACAACCGCAATCCCCCCCACGAACCTCCTCGCCAACACCTACGCCTACCTCCACGCGATCGACGTCCTCCCCAACGACGTCCGGCAGGCCTTCGAGACGGCGATTGGGAAGGCGCTGTCGCGACTCGAGGAGCCTGGTCCCCTGGACCCGGCCGACCGGTCTGCCGCTCGCCCCGACATCGCCGCGCGAACCGTCGCGGCTTGCGTTTACATCGCCCGGGCCGTCGACGATCCGGCGATTGCCAGCCGCGCCGAGGTGCTCGCCCGGGCCCTCATCAGTCGGCATCTGACAGCCGCCGGCTATCCCGATCATGGCGGCGGATACGATCCGGCCACGGCCGGCGACGACTTCTATTTCCTGACGTGGGCGGCGCTGGCCGCCCCCGACGAGTGGGACTTCCTCAGCGGGGCCGTGGCCGTGATGGCCGACCTGAAGACCCATCTTCTCTTTCCCGAGCCCGGCTCGGCGCTCGCCTTCGGGCCGACCCATTTCGCCCCCTGGACGTCGCTTGACGGCTTCCAGGACCAGTCCGCCCACCGGCACCGCGATGTCGGCGCCGCGATGCTCGCCACGCCGGCGCTCCCCCTCCTCTTCAACGACCGGCCGCGCCAGGGGGGCCGTGCCGTGCCGAAGTCGACCGCCGCAATGCAGGCCGAGATCCGTGGGGCGTTCCGCAGCGGTGCCGAACTGCGCGGCGTCAACGCCCTCCTCGCGGAGTCGCACGACCCCGCGCCGACCGCCGAATGGAGCGCGGGCGGAGGCCAACTCTCCGTCGTGCCCTACGACCACGACTACTACCGCCCCGACACGCTCACCAGGTTTCTCCGCGCTGCCGACAAGCCCGTGGCCCGTCTCCCCTTCGATCGTGACGAAGACTTCGTCCGCAGCTTCGGCGCGGATTTTCTCGCTGCCAAGCTCGGGGGGATGGGGGTGATCATCCACACCGGCCCGACGGTGCCGGGGCAGGAAGCGACCGGCTTCTCCGGTGGGACGCTGTCGGGCTTCTGGACCCCCGCGACCGGCGCCGTGATCCTGGGGCGCAGCCGCCACCGCCCCGTCGGACCGGATTCGCAGGACTCCTGGGCCAACTGGTGGCAGTGGCAGACCCACGCGTTGGCCGGCGTGAATACCGACGGGAAGCCCTTCAGCACCGCGCGGCTGCCGCGCAGGGCGTTCACCGACTGCACGCACGACATCGGCCTCGACCGGGCCACCGTCCGCGTCGTCGCCCCCCTCGCCACGCGCGGCGAGCATGGCGGCGATGCCGCCCCGGATGACGCCCTCGTCGGCCAGGTGATCTTCACGCGGACGTTCGACGTCGACGCCGCGGGGCTGCGCGTCGAGACGGCGATCGAGGGCGATGGCCGGGATCACGTCACCCGCCTCTACGAGATCCTCCCCCTCTTCAACCAGGCTCCGATCGAACGGGTCACCGGCCCGGGAACGGTGGTGACGGTCTACTTCGATATCGGACGGGGATGGAAGCCGGCGGCCGCCAAGCCGGTGGCCGGTGTCCGGAGGGTGCGTGTCGATCGCCACGAGGGAGCGATCATCATCGAGTTCGACCGCCCCCAATCTGTCTCCCTCGCAGAGGCGGCTGGCCCGTCGTGCCACAACCTTCTCATCGATCTCCTCCGCAATGCCGGCACGCCGACCGAACTGACCACCGCCAGCGTCGCCTACACGATCCGCCCGCTGGTGGAACGCCGCTGAACACTCGCGATCCCGCGGCCGGCACCGCCGCCACGGTTCCCCCGGCCGTGATCGCGGGATCGGAATCCGCAGCATGGGGCCCGTGGGGTTTCATGCTCTGCCGAGCCAGAACCGATCGGCTCAGGCTCGTGCTTTCTCCGTCGACTCCACGTCGACAGAGGTCATTCCCAAGCCGATAACAAGGGCAGCGATCTTCATTCGCCTTGGAAAAAGATTTCCAAGACGGGCCACAACTCGGTGGAACGCCTTGTCCGCCCCAGCGATAGCAATCAGCCGGACACTCGGACGCACTGCCGCGCCGCATCAATAACTCGCTGCATCACCTCCAAGGGCAGTCGATAGTTTCCCTCCGATCGAAAAAAGAGGAACTGCGTTTGGCCGTTGCCGTCCACGACCACGTGAAACAACTCGTCGCCATCACTGGTTGATACTTCTATCGCAGCTCCCTGGTAGTCCAGGTCGCCGGAAGTGGTCGTGCTCTCGATCTGCGTGATGAGCGGCGCAGCCGCAATCATTCTTGTGTAGTCGTTCACAGCCCACGCCCCAGAAGGGTGATAAACTCATTCGTCACAGCATTGAATCGCGCACCCAAGCCGTTGGGCAACTTCAATTCAACTACGTCGCCAAAGGCTTTCGTAGTCTTTGACGTAACCGCCCCTTGCCGCATGATGTTCTTCAACGCCTCGGCCGCGGCGTCGTTAATACCCGCATTGTTCCCGTACCTTTTTATGAGCTCTTGAGCAGAACTTGCCCCGACGATATTGGGATGCTTGGTTAAAGCTCTACCTGCATTGGTGAATAGCCCGTTGCGGTACGGCTGAAGAGCCTGCTTAAACATCGGGTTCTGCACGAGTCCCGCCGGAACGTCCGGGCACATATTGTGCACCAGCACCCCATCGACCGCGATGCGGTAGACGTGCTCGCCGTGAACTTCGAGATTGTACACGGCCGGGTGGCGGTCGAGCGGCTCGACGCTGGCCACGG
>JBAWVV010000222.1:0-7224 GCA_037147115.1 Planctomycetia bacterium
GTTTTGTGGCGAACCGTTGACCGTGCCGCCGGCCGGATTCGCCTCAGGAATGGCGTTTCGTGATGGTGTCATCGAGGCCGAGGTGTATGTGCGCGACGCGGCTGACCTCGTCGCCCTCGTGTTCGCCGGCGTCCCCTCCGGCGAGCCGGCCGCCCAGCGCTCCACCGGCTACGAAATGGTCCTCGTGCCCGAGGATGGTGTCGTCGAACTGCGGCGGGTGAATCCCGATGGCGTGACGGTGCTCGCGTCGGTGAAGGCGCCGCTGCGGACCGATGCTTGGAGCCGGCTGCGGCTCGAGCGCCGCGGAGGACAACTGGTGGCGTGGCTGGCCGACGGAGCATCGCCGCTGCCGACGGTGCCGTTGCTCGAGGCTGTCGACCGAGAGCCGCTCGATCGTCCGGGGCAGGCCGGCTTGAGAACGCTCGGGGCCGGTACGATGGCGCGCCGGTTCTTCGTCCATCCCGCCGGAGGCGAAGGGTTCCGTGTCGATCCAGCCGTGCCTCCGAGCCTCGACGAGGCCCGGGCTCGCGCCCGCCGCGATCTCGCCCTCCTCGTTTTGAACCTCAACGAGTTTGTCACCGTCGACTGAAGCGGAGTCCCTCGCCGATGGCTGATCGCATGCTCCCATCCTTCCGCACCGGGCTCCGCCGCCGGTTCCTCCTCGAGGCCGGTGCCGGCTTCTCAGGCCTCGCCCTTACGGACCTTCTCGAGAAGGACGGTTTTTTTGCGTCGGCCGCCGGTCCTGCCGACAGCCGGCCGCTCGCACCGAAGCCGGCCCACCGCAAGGGGGCCAAGGCCTGCATTTTTCTCTACATGTATGGCGGTCCGTCGCAGATGGACCTGTTCGACTACAAGCCTGAGCTCCAGAAGCGTGACGGCCAGGAGATCGAGCTCGAGATCCGCCGCCGCTCGCTCCAGAAGCAGACGCTCCTCGGCTCGAAGCGGACCTTCCGCCAACATGGTCAGTCGGGCCTGTGGATCTCCGACGCGCTGCCCAAGCTCGCCGCGCATGCCGATGAGCTCGCCGTCGTGAAGAGCCTGTGGGCCGATTCATTCGCCCACGGCTCGGCGAATCTGCAGATGAACACGGGGAGGATTCTCCAGGGCCATCCGGCGCTGGGGAGCTGGCTCTCCTACGGCCTGGGGAGCGAGAACGACAATCTTCCTGGCTTCGTCGTCATGCTCGATCCGCGCGGCGGGCCGATCCCCGGTGCCGCCAACTGGGCGGCCGGCTACATGCCCTCGGCCTACCAGGGAACGGTGTTCCGCTCGGCCGGCGAGGCGATCCCGGCCCTTGATCCGCCCGCCGGGGTGACGCGCGGGATGCAGCGCGACGGCGTCGACACCCTCGCCGCGCTCAACCGGATTCACGCCGACGCCCGCACCGCCACCGGCGATCTCGAGGCCCGAGTGGCCGCCTACGAGCTCGGCTTCCAGCTCCAGGCGAGCGGCCCGGAGCTCCTCGATCTCTCCGACGAGAGCCCGGCAACGCTCGCCGCCTACGGGCTTTTCGAGAAGAAGGGGGCCCATCCGCTCTCGCTCGGTCCCGCCCCGTTCGGGCGCCAGTGCCTCGTCGCCCGCCGGCTCGTCGAGCGCGGTGTCCGCTTCGTGCAGATCTATTCAGGTGGTGGGCACCAGCAGCAGAATTGGGACGCCCACAACGGCGTCGAGGAGAATCTCACCATCCACGCTCCGGAGATCGACCAACCGATCGCGGCGCTGCTTGCCGACCTCAAGGCCCGCGGGCTCCTCGACGAAACGCTCGTCGTCTGGGGGGGGGAGTTCGGCCGCCAGCCGGTAGGGCAGGGGGCCAACGGCGGCCGCGACCACAACCCAAAGGGTTTCACCTATTTTCTGGCAGGCGGCGGCGTGAAGGGGGGAACGAGCTACGGCGAGACCGACGATCTCGGCCATGAAGCCGTCGTCGACCGCCATCACGTCCGCGATCTCCACGCCACGATCCTCCATCTGATGGGGCTCGAACCCGAGCGGCTCACGTACTTCTACGGCGGGCTCGACCAGAAGCTCACCGGCGTTCAACCAGCCCGACCGATTCAGGGAATCCTCGCATGACCTCGCTGCCATCCCCGCCTCCGCCTCCGCTCCCGCACCGCGGTCTCCGCGTCGGCTGCGGCGAGTGGGGCTTCCGCGCGCTGCCGATGGCCGATCACTTCCGGATGGCCGAGGAGTTCGGATTCCGTGAGCTCGAGTTCGGGATCGGCGGCGGGCCGCCGGGCCGCCTGCCCGAAATGCCCTCTGCGGCCGATATCGCCGCATTCCGGGGCTTGGTCACATCCAGCGGCATCGCGACCCCCGGCTGCTGCATCGAAAACGACTTCTCCGCGGGCGGTCCCGAAGCGGTGGCTGCGGCGGTCGTGAAGGCGATCCGCCAGTCGCGGGCAGCGGCCGAATGTGGCGCCAGGCAGGTTCGCTATTTCGCAGGCTTCACGCCGTGGGCTGCCATGGACAACGCCCGCTATGCCCGGATGATCGACGCCCTGGTGGCCTGCGACCGGGAACTCGAGCGGCTCGGGCTTTCGATGGCGATCGAGACCCACGGCGCGATCAGCCACGGCTCCGATGGCTCCGCCATCCACACCCACACCGTCACCACCCACCCCGCCGGGCTCCGCCGGCTTCTCGCCGATCTTCCGGCCAGGATCGGCTTCAACTTCGACCCCGGCAATCTCCGCGCGGCCGATCCGGCCGACCGTTCCTGTGGAGTCGATCTCCTCCGCGGCCGGATCACCTACTGCCATCTGAAGGACTGGGCCCGGGACGGCGAGGGCTGGCGGGCCGCCGCCGTCGGCGACGTCGCTGACGGCATCGACTGGGCCGATCTCCTTCCCCGCACCGGCTACGATGGTACTTTCCTTATCGAATACGAACCGCTCCACGACACCCGCGACGGCATCCGCCGCAGTCTGGCGGCGCTCGAAGCGGTGGGGTTTGCGTTGGAATACTGATCGGATCACCATCCATGAATGGTGTCGAGGGAAACTCCGCGATGCGATTCGTTTGGCTTTTGTGTCTGCTGTCGGCGCTGGGAAGTGCCGCACTGCTGGCGGCTGATCCTCCGGGGGGGATGCTCGATCCCCCCAACAGCGAGCCGCTCGCCACCGAGCGGCTCGAACTGGAATCGCTCCCTGGGGAGCGCGTTCCCTTTGCCGATCTCCTCGGGTTCGATGGCCGGGCGGTCTGCTTTGCCTTCCTCCATCCCACCTGCCCGCTCGCCCAGGACTACGCGCCGGTGCTCGGGCAACTCGCGGAGGAGTTCGCTGGCGATGGGATCCGCTTCGTCGGGGTGGTCTGTGAGGTCGACGACCCGGCCGACATCGAGGCCTACCGCCGCGATTTCAAAATCCCCTTTCCGATCGATCTCGACCGTGACTTCCGCCTGGCCGAGGCGCTCGATGTGACGGTTACCCCAGAGGTGGTGCTCGTCGACCGCGACCGGCGTGTGCGGTATTCAGGCCGAATCGACGACCGCTACAAGATTCGCGGCGTCATGTCGCCGGGGACACCCGATCCTGAATTGCGCGAGGCGATCGTCGACCTTGTCGCCGGCCACACCATCCGCGAGCCCCGCACCGAGGCCGTGGGGTGCCCGATCGATCGACCGGAGCGGCCGGTGCCCGATCGATCATCGAGTGAATCGCACGCCGTGACCTACTTTCGCGACGTCCTGCCGTTTCTCCATGGCCATTGTCAGCAGTGCCACAGTCCGGGGCAGGCTGGCCCGTTCAGCCTCCTTTCCTACGATGACGCGGTCGACTGGATCGACATCGGACTCGAGGAGATCGAGGCCCGCCGCATGCCACCGGCGCAGATCGAAAGCGACTTCGATTTTTCCGGCCCGAAGGCGCCGACCGCCGCGGAGATCGCCATGTTGCAGGCCTGGGTGGCAGCGGGCAAGCCGGAGGGGATTGCCGCCGCCGCGCCGAAGCTCGAGCCGCTGCCCGATTACTCCGCCTTCGAGGAGGATCTCGGCCCCCCCGACATCATTCTCGAGCAGCCCGAGCCGACGCAGCTTGGCGCCCATGGCAACGATGTTTACCGCAACGTCGTCTTTCCGCTCGATCGGCCCGAGGATCTCCAACTCCGCGCGATCCAGGTGCTCCCTGGCAATCGGAAGGTCGTGCACCACGCTCTGATCGGGCATCTGCCGCGCGAGACGGTTGAGGAGGCGGTGCGTGAGCATGGCGGGAGAGAAGGCTTCAGCCATCCCGATGATCGGGCGGGGGGCTTCCAGGATCCGCACGGCATCGGCTTTCGGGTACCACCGATCCGCAGCGATGGCCAGCCGCGGGCCTCGTTCGTCAGTGGCTACGTGCCGGGGGTGCGGGCCGTGGTCGCCCCCACCGATGCGGGCGTTGTGGTCCCGGCGGGCTGCGACATCACGGTGCAGTTTCACTACGTGCGGACCGGCAAGTTGGAGACCGATTCGAGCCGGATCGGCATCTGGCTCGAAAAGCAGCCACCGCGCCACGTGATGAACATGATCTACGTCTCCGGCGATTTCGCGGTGGTGCCGCCGGGTGTCGCCGACTTTCGCGTTACCGGCAGCTACACGCTCCCCCAGGACGCCGATCTCGTGGGGGTCATCCCGCACGCACACCAGTTGGCCCGCTGGTTGGCGATCAGAGTCCATGTGCCCGGCGAGGAGCAGGCGCGCTTGCTCCTCCGGGTGCCGCAGTGGGATTACAACTGGCAGTCCCCCTACAACCTCGGGAAACCGGTCCGGTTTCCCGCCGGGACCCGGTTTGACGCGGAGTGTTCCTACGACAACTCCGCGGCCAATCCGCGCAACCCCTTCGATCCACCACAGAACGTCTGGCACAACGAGACGACCATCGACGAGATGCTGCTGCCGATGTTCACGTTCGCCTCCGAGCGGCCGCTCGACCCCAAAGGCGACTCGTTCAAGAAGTTCTACTCGACGGTGGTGCGGTCGCGGTTTCTCAGGCGACAGGTGGATCACCGCCACAAGTACGTCGCGGATGCCAAGGGCAACGTCATCATCTCCCCCGACTACGATCCCGATGATCACCACTATTAAAACCAGGCCCCCTTCCCATGACGCTCGCTGCGAAGACAGGCCTCTCGGTCGTAGCCGACGGATTGACCGTGACGGTGCCGGATGGCCCTGCTGGCCGGGAACGGAGGACACTCCTCGAGCACGTGAGCTTTCGGATCGAGCCGGGCGAGTTCATCTGTGTGCTCGGGCCCAGCGGGGCCGGAAAGAGCACGCTCGTGCGGAGTTTGCTCGGCGAGCGGGAGATCGCCTCCGGCCGGTTGCTTGTCGGGGGGCACGACGTTTTTCGGGAAGCCGACGCGCTCCGCGGCGCGATCGGGTATGTCCCCCAGCGTGACATCAATCCGACGGCCCTGTCGGTCGAAAGAGCGCTCCAGTTTGCGTCGGAGATGAGGCTTCCGGCAGGAGCTTCAGCCGCCGAGAGGCAGTCCGCCATCGACCGCGTCATCGCTGAGTTGGGCCTCGAGAAGGTGCGGCATCAGGCGATCGGCGACCTCTCCGGTGGGGAGATGAAGCGGGCGAGTCTGGCGGCCGAAATGCTCGCCGCGCCGGGCCTGCTCATCCTCGACGAGGCGACCTCCAGCCTCGATCCGGCCTCCGAGGCCCGGATCATGGCGCTGCTGGCGGAGCGGGCCCGGGCGGGCATGACCGTGATCGCAGTCACGCACCACCTCGACAATGTCGACGAGGCCGACAGGCTTCTGATTCTCGGCCACGGCGAGGTGGTTTGGGTTGGCTCCCGGGTGGAGGCCGTTGGCCACTTCGGGGTGCAGCGGCTCGCCGATGTCTACGTCGCCATCGAAGACAAGCCGCCCGGCTTCTGGTCGGCCCGCTGGCGGGACAGGCTCGCCGAGGATCTGCGGCTGGCGGAGACTCGTGAGCCCGGCGGGGCGGCCGTCGATTCGGGCGTGGAGCGGGCCGCGTCCCTGGCGGCGGTCTCGATTCCCGGTTTCGGCCGGCAGTTCGCCTCCTTCCTTGGCCGTGAGATCGAGACGCTCCTCCGCGACCGCGTCGGCCTGCGGATGGGAGTGCTCCTCCCATTGGCGCTGGCGCTGGTCGTGCTCGCCGGCTTCTCCGGCACGCAATTCAACAATCCGCTCATGGTCACACGGTTGCTCGATCCCGGCGAAAAACAGGTGCTGGCCGACGTCTGGGGCGAAGTGACCCAGGCGATCGCCACCGACACGGTCGGTGATCAGGATGCCAGCATCCCCGCGCAGATCCGGGTGTTCCTCGACAGCCAGCCGAAGCTGCTTGCCCATCTCCGCGAGCCGTCGACCGAACGGATCGTCCGCGATGCTTTGACCGATGCCGTCCCCGTCGCCCCCGATCGGGAGATCATCGATCCGGGCGGGACGTTCAAATGGCTGTCGCTGATGAGCATCTGCATGGTGATCCTCGGGTTCGTCACCGGGTTCCGGGAAATCGTCAAGGAGCGGCCGATGCTCGACCTCGAGCGGCGGCATGGCCTGAGATTTACCGCCTACGTGGTCGCGAAGGTTGCGGCGCTCGCCCTGCTGCTCGCCGTCCAGATCGCGATCTTCAGGGCCACGGCCGAACTCGGGTTTCTTCTGAGCGAGGCGTTCGGCGGCGAGGTTCCTGCCGAGATCTACCGGCGCGGGGCGATCATCTCGGCGTCGTACAACTGGCTCGCGGCGGTGGCCTGCGCGACGATCGGCCTGATCGTCTCGGCCTGCGTCCGTTCGACCGACAAGGGCGTGCTTGCCGTGCCGCTTCTGATCACGCCGCAGATCCTCCTCGGAGCGACGATCCTGCCGATCAAGGGGGGGGTGCTCAAAGTCATCGCCATGCTCTTCTCCCCGCTCTACTGGGCCCATCGTGGCTGCCGCAGCGAAGGGCCCGGCGTGCCGGAGTTCTGGCAAAATCTCGGCGACTACGACAAGTCGCTCTGGATCCCGTATGCGGCCCTCCTCGCGCAGATTCTCGTGGCGACGCTCATCACGATCCTCGCGCTGCGCTTTCAGGAACGGGCCGTCCTGGGGCGCAATCGCCCCGTGCGATGACGGGCCCGGCTCCGACGAGCAACGCTCAGCAGCGACCGGGCACGGGCGATCCCGAAGCTACGTTCGAGCCGTGATTGGGAGGCCGGACTGGCCGCAGAACTGTGGGTGGCTCGTCGGCGGGGCCGGCAAAAGTTTCGTCGTTTCTCGGAGGACCTCGTCACTCCT
>JBAWVV010000223.1:0-7220 GCA_037147115.1 Planctomycetia bacterium
GAGGTGGGGGGAGGTCACCCGAGGGGGAACCGGCCCGCAATTACCCCAGCCTAGTTCGGGTACGGGCCGGGTCCAAGAAAAACCGCCCCGGCCTTGTTTCCCTTTGGGATCGACGGTCCGGGCGAAGCGATTGCGCCGGGAAATCGGCCCCCGCTCCCTCGCGGCGTTCCCAGAGAGGGCGACGACTCAATTCCGCCCCGCCCTTCGCCGGGGGCGAGGTTTCTTCTTCCGTACCGATTCCTTGACGAGCTACCTGGGCTCTCGTACGGTGAACCCCAGAACGGGGGAGAGTGTCTCCTCCGGGAGGCTTTCGCGGGAGCAAGCCATGCGATTCCTGAATCGTTCCACACGTCCACACGTCCACACGTCCACACGTCCGCGCTTGAGCAACTCGAGCCGCGGGCGATGCTCGCCGGCTTGCCGCTGACAGAGTGTGGCGGCGCCGGGCCGGTCCTCCCCGGGCTCGTGGCCGGCCTCTCCGGGCCGCCTGGAATCATCCTTGCCTCCCCGAACCCCGCGTTCACGGCCGCGAGCGCATCCCCCTCGCCGATGATGGCAACAGGGGCCGCCGGATCGGCCGGCTCTTCGACGAGCGCCGCCCTGTCGATCCCTTTTTTGGTCGGCCCGGCTGCGACCTCTGCCAACGGGGCATTGCCGCTGGCCGTGACCGGCTCGGGCGGCTTCCCTGCGGTCCTCTACGACGCATCGCAGACCGGCGGAACCGCCGCCGTCATCCAGCCATTGAGGCTCACGGAAAGTCCGCTGGCGCTTGCCAACGGTCTACCGGAAGCCCAGCTGACGCCGTTGGTTCTCCATCCGGGCAGCGATGCTGAACCGCAGATCGTGCTCGCAGTCTGGAATGGCGATGATCCTTTGCCGCGGATCATTCCTGTCGCGAACCGATCAGACGCTGTCGCGACGGCAGCCGACAAGCTCTTTGGCGAGGTGGCGGAGGAAGTGGCGAAGGGCATGGAACACTTTAACTCCAATGGAATGAATCTCGGGGGCAAATACGACGACAGAGACGCCGGTGCCTTCGGGAAGGAATTCGAGCGACGGGTCCACGCCAGGCTCCAGGAACTCGCCGCCAGCGGCAACAAAACCGCCGGTCAGTTCCTCGAGGGCATTTACGTCGACGGCAAAGGGCTCGTCACGCCCGGGGGAGGACCGGGGACCACGCAAGTCGATGCACTCTTCGTGAGGAAAGGCTACCGTCCCGAGATCGGCAAGCCCCTCGACCCAAGTCAGGTGATTGCCTACGAAATCAAGACCTCCGCGAGCGGTCGCGTGGCGAAAGATCAATTCGAGAGGCTCGCCGCTCTTTCTGACCTGCAGGTTCGGGCCATCCACTCACCGTGGCGATATGCCCAGGACGCCCGCGGATTGTTCGGAGTGGTTGAAAACCCGCGTTTCACGGCGTTTGTCCGCGTCTTGCAGGCATTGGGCGACAAGCTCCCTGCCATCATCGCCGGGGGGACCGTCGTGATCAGGGCGCTGTCGGCGGAAGCCCAAGAGAGGGAGGATATCTTGGAGGATGAACTGGGAGTTATTTTGCGCCGTTTGAACGGCACGACCGATCCGAACGAGAGGCAAGGCCTCGAACTTGACGCATGGAACAGGATCCGGGAGATCCTCAAGAATCGCGGGATTGATCTCGACCCGGCTGTGGAAGCGAGCGTGATTCGGCAGATCATGCTTTCCCAGTGAGTTGGCCTCTGCTTCAGACGCCGAGACGGGAGATTCATGATGCACGCGGCCTACTCTAACGAGCGAAGACCTTTCGGGATTTTGATCCTGTTGGCGCTCCTGACCCTGATGCGATTGGAGGTAACGGCGATGGCCAGCGACCAGATCGATGAACGAACAGCGCGCCGCGACGCGGCTTCCCGGGCGGTGTTCGCGGCTTCACCGCGGCGCGACGCGATCGAGTTCGTCGACCAATGGAAGGACGATTGGAACGTCGCGAGAGTGAATCTCATCGACGCCGATCTCGGCGAAGCATTTCCGCAGATCCTCGCCGATCTGGGGGACTTCCAGACCTTGATGGTGTCGAGCAAGTTGCTCGAGCGACCGGAAAACCTCGCGGCCGTCTGCAAGCTCGAAGCCCTCGAGTCGCTGGTCATCGACGGAGATGGGGTCACCGACGACCTCATCCCCAAACTCCTCCCCTTGGTCAACCTCAAACATCTGCAGCTCTGGGACGGAAAACTCACCGGCAAGACACTCGGCGAGCTCGCTGCGCTACCGAAGTTGGAATCACTTGGTCTGAACGTTGCCCCGAACTGGTCGCCGGAAGCGGCAGCGCAGGTGGTCCGAATCCAGTCGCTGCGAATGTTTTCTGCCGCCCGATCGCCCCTGACCGACGCCGATGTCGGAGTGCTTGTCGAGAAGGGAAATTGGGAACATCTCGATGTAGACGGATCCTCAATCACCGACAAGAGCTTGCGTCTCATCGCCCATCTACCGCATCTCAAGAGTTTTCACACCTTCGGCGCCGGCATAACATCGGTCGGTATCGAGGCCCTTTCGGCCTCGCCGTCGCTTGAAAGCCTCGATCTCAGGGCTTGTCCGATGCTCGACGACGTGGCAGTCGATGCTTTAGCCAAGATTCCTGCTCTTCGAACTGTGCATCTCTTCGACAACAACCGGGTCTCCGCGGCAGCCGTCCAAAAACTGGCTAGGATGAGGCCGGAACTCGGGGTGTATCATCCCGACATTCGCAGAGGAAAAGTGCGCTTGAGCTATGGACTCGAAGCACTCGAGGAATAGGCCGCTGCCCCGCGGCCGCCGCGGGAGGCGAATGTCAGTAGATGATCCCGCTCTCGACCCGGTGGGGGGCGAGGCGGGCGCGGCCCTCGAGGAACGAGAGCTCCACGAGGAACGAAGTGCCGACGACCGTTCCTCCCGCCGCCTCGATCAGCCGGATGCAGGCACCCGCCGTGCCGCCGGTGGCAAGGACGTCGTCAACCACGAGTACCCGGGCGCCGCTCTTCAGGATCCCGGTGTGCATCTGGAGTTTGTCGCGGCCGTACTCGAGGTCGTATTCGACCTCGATCGTCTCGGCCGGGAGCTTCCCCGGCTTCCGCACCGGGATCACGCCGACGCCGAGCTCGAGCGCCATCGGCGTGGCAAACAGAAATCCCCGCGCCTCCACCGCCGCGATCGCGTCGATCCCGGCATTCAGCCACGGGGCCGCCATCAGCCGCACCGCCGCGGCGAGCGCCGCCGGATCGGCCAGGAGCGGAGTGATGTCGCGGAACAGGATTCCCGGCTTGGGGAAGTCGGGCACCGGGCGGATGAAGGAGGCGAGATCGACGGCGGCGTGGGGCACGAAGAGGCTCCGCGGAGGAGGCGAGTCGGAAGCGACGGGCGGCAAGGGCTCTGTGTTGTGTGCCCGGTACCGGGGGCCGGTCAAGCCCCGTGGCGGAGGCGGATCTTCGCCCGGGGGACGCCGTCGAGCTCGGCGGCCAGGGTGGCGAGGGTTTCCGACTCGATCTGCCGGACGCGTTCGCGGGTCAGCCCGAGGACGCCACCGATCTCCTTGAGCGTCATCGGGTCGCCGCCACCGAGGCCGAAGCGGAGCTTGAGGATCGTGGCGGCGCGGTGGTCGAGAAGCTCGATGCGCCGCATCACGTGGCGCATCGTGTCCTCGTCGAGGAAAACCTCTGCCGGGCACTTCGTGTTCTCGTCGCGGATCAGATCGCCGAGCGACCAGCCGCCGTCGGCCTGCTCGGTCTGCGGCGAGGCCTGATTGATGTGGATCGCCTTCTTGATGATCGGGAGCTTCTTGCGGGCGAGCCCGAGGCTGCGGGCGACCTCCTCCGGCGTCGGCGTGCGGCCGAGGGAATCGAGGAGCCGGGCCGTTGCCCGGCGCCACTTCGAGAGCAGTTCCACCATGTAGGCGGGGATCCGGATCGTCTTGCCGGAGTTGATCAAGGCGCGCTTGATCGACTGTTTGATCCAGTAGCTGGCGTAGGTGCTGAAGCGCGTGCCGATGCGCGGGTCGAAGCCTTCGACGGCCCGCAGCAGACCGAGGTTCCCCTCCTCGATGAGGTCGGGGAGCGGCAGGCCGCGGTTGGCGTAGCCCCGGGCGATGTTGACGACGAGGCGGAGGTTTGCGCGGACCATGTGATCGCGGGCCTGGGCATCCCCCTTGCCGATCGCCACCGCCAGTTCCTTCTCCTGGTCCGCCGTCAAAAGCGACGTGTCGTTGATGTCGCGGAGATAGGTTTCGAGAGGGTTCTGAACGGCTACCGAGGAGGTCTTGCGGCGGGGGGTGGGCATGGCGTGTCGACGGTCCTGGTAAATGGATGACGGTGTGCGGTGATGGATGGTGGCGGGAGGCTTGCGTCCCGCCGGGAAGGTATCGACGGATCCCGGGGGCGACTGCACAAGCGGGAGAAGAGAGGCGGTTTAGCGCAATCGTGACGGCTGGGGTGGCGATGACGCAGCCACGCCCGCCGGTCGTGCCCGGCGCGATCGGGGGACCGGGTCAGGAGAGGTGCCAGTCGATGCACGCCAATTCGGGGACCGATCCGAGGCGAATCGGGAGCGTCGATGTGCCGATGCCGCGCGACACAAACAGCGGCGGCCCGCCATCGCGATACCAGCCGGCGACATACCGGCCACTCCCCGGCGGGGTGAGGAGCGCGACGCCTCCCGGTGCCACCTGCCCACCGTGCGTGTGCCCCGAGAGGACGAGGTCGGCGGGGTGCTCGGCAGGGAGCGCGAGCTTGTCGCGATGAACCGGGCAGTGGGCGAGAACGAGATGGTGATCGCACGGCTCCGCGCCGGCCAGCGCCGCGACCGGATCGGGGCGCCCCTGGCGGATGTCGTCGAAGCCGGTGACGCGCACCGAGCGATCGCCGATCGCGAGCCTCACCGAGCGGTTGACGAGGAGCTCGAAGCCGTGCCGTTCGTGGTGGGCTCGCAGGCGCGCGACGCTGACGCCGGAACTGATCTCCCAGTTGCCGAGGATCGCCAGCCGATGGGGCACGTTGGGACAGGCCGCGAGGAAGTCGAGGAGCGGCCCCTCGCCGCGCGCGGCTGAGAGGCTGTCACCGGTGATCACGAGGAGATCGGGCTCGAGGCGGTGAAGCGCTGCGAGAACGCGTTCCTCGAGCGGCCCGACGCGGTGGAGGTGGAGATCGGAGACATGGGCGATCCGCAGCCGTCGGCTCGCCGGTGGAGCGGGCGCGGCTGGGTTGACCGGGAGCGGCGTGGGGGCCCCGAAGGAATGGTGGCTGACGTCGAGCTTGAAGGGGGTCAGGCAGAGGCTGTCGATGGCCACCGTCAGGGCGCCCCCCGTGACAAGCGCCGCGCCTCCGCGAAGGACATCACGGCGCTGCAGACGCATCGGCGGCCTCAGTGGCGACAGCGGCAGCGGGGCGGAGGGCCGCATCGAGAAACTCCAGCAGCGCTCGGCCGGCGAGCGACCCAGGAGAGATGGTGGCGGCGTGACCGGCCCTGTCGAGAAGGAGGAGCGTCGAGGGAACACCAACGGCACGGAGCACGGCGTCGAGGCGCAAGGCCTGATCGACTGGCACCGAGGGATCGGCCGTACCGTGGATGACCAGGCACGGCGGGTCGTCCGCGGAGACATGCCACACCGGGCTCGCCCGGAGGGCCGCCTCCCGCACCTCCGGCAGCGGGCCGCCGACCAGGAGGCTGGCCGGTGAGCGGGGGCGATCGTGTTCCGGCCCGAGGCTCGGCAGATCGGTGGGGGCGGAGAGGAGGGCGATGGCGGCCGGCTGGGATCGTGGTGCGGCGGCCTCATCATCGGCGGGATCGTCGGCGAGGCCGACCAGCGCCGCGAGGTGCCCTCCGCCACCATGGCCGACAACGGCGATTCGCGTCGGGTCGAGGCCCCATTCCCCGGCGCGGCGGACGATCTCGGCCACCGCGTCGCGAATGTCGTCGAGTTGGGCAGGGAATCGGGCAAGGTCGCTGGTGCGGTAGCCGATACTGGCGACGGCATAGCCTTCGAGGGCCAGCCAGGTGACGGGGCAATCGGCTTTCGAGCCGTCGCGCCAGGTGTCGCCGTGGATCCACACGACCAGCGGCACCGGTCCCGGGCAACGTCCCGGGAGGGTGATGTCGAAACGTCGGCGCCCGCCGGGATCGGGTTCGCTGTAGGGCTGGTCGCGGAGAGTGAGGCCGGCGCCTCTGTGGGTGTCGTCACCAGGCGCGTTCCCGGCAGGCTCCCCTTCAGGCTCCCCGGCCCGGGCCCGCTCGGCTGCCAGGCGTCGCCGGCTGGCGCGCTTCGACCGCCACGACCACCGCCGGCCCGTCGCCGGCTCGATCTCCGCCGAGGTCTCCGACGGCGCCCGCGGATCGTCGAACCAGTAGCGATACCGCGCTTCCCAAGCCGCGGCCGGCTCTTCGCCGGCAGCGGTCCGGCGTGGCAACCAGAGGGTGCCGACAAGGAGCGAGGCGGTCACGAGGACCCGCAGGCACCACGCCGGCGCATTCTCCGCGAGGCGGTGGCGACGGCTCTCGGTTTGGCTGGCATAGACGTGCATGAGTCAGGCCAGCATACGTCCGGGGGATCGCCCCGGGGGAGTCGGGCCGGTTCCACCGACGCCCGGTGTGCGCCGCCTGGGCGGCAGCGCACACCGGGTGAGCCTGGATGACCGGATGCGGATCAATGCCGCCGCTGAACCTGGCCGGAGGGGGTCAGCTCGTCGATGATCTTCGGGATGTACTTGGCGAGCACCTCGGCGAGATCGTTGGGATCGATCCCCTTGCTGCGGGCGAGGTCGTTGAGCTCGCGATCGCCAAACACATCCTCGATTTTGCGGCGGTCGATCGGCTTGTTCGGGCCGGTGCGGACCCACGAGTCGACCTCGTCCCGCATCCCCTTCTCCTCGAACTGCTTCACCACCTCGGGGAGCTTCTGGGCGTCGTTGCCGCCGAAGATCTGCTTGAAGATCTCGCCGAGATCGTTCGGCGAGGGCATTCCCTGGGGCTCCCCCTGCGGGGCATGTTGTTGCGGCTGCGGGGCCCGCTGCTGCGGCTGGGGGGCTCGCTGCTGTGGCTGGGGGGCTCGCTGTTGCGGCTGCGGTTGCTGCTGGCCCTGGGCGGCACCTTCCAGAACCTGCTTGAGGATCTCGCCGAGAATGTCCATCGAGAAAACGCTCCGAGAAGGAAAAAACTGCAAAAATCGAACCGGTGAAAAAGCACCGAGGCGGATTGTAGGGGGGGCCCTAGGGGGATGAAAG
>JBAWVV010000224.1:0-7141 GCA_037147115.1 Planctomycetia bacterium
GGGCCCGCACCCACCCCACCCGCCCGGAGCCAGGCCCGGCCGCGTCGAGGAGGGGGCGGAGAAAGCGATGGAGGAAGGCGAGGAGGAGGACACCGCAGTGGATTCCGTCGGCGTCGGGATCGGTGAGGATCAAGAGCCGCTCAAAGCGGAGGCCGTCGGCCCGGAAATCGGCCCCCATCCCCGTCCCGAGGGCCGCGTTCAATTCCTGAAACAGCGGCTGCGCGGCGACGCGGCGCGGGGTAGCCTTGACGGCATTGAGCGGCTTCCCCTGCATCGGGAGCACCGCCTGGAAGCGGGGATCGCGGACGCGGGCCACGGCCAGGGCCGCCGATTCGCCTTCAACGACAAACAGCTCAGCCCCCGATCCGGGGCCATGAACCTCGCAGTCGACCAGTTCGACCGGACCGTGATGGAAGGGCTTTGGCATGGCAATCGCGAAAAATGATGGATTCGGCGGTTTCCTGCGGCCCAGACCGGCGATGAGCGGGGCCGCGGTCAGCAGCCGATGAGAGGGTAGACTTAAAGGCTCGGTTCTATGGGGGAATTTGAACGCCGATGCCCACGCCTGCCAACCACTGCCATGCCCGGAGGTCGACCCTGCTGCTGCGGGCCGTCGCCACGAGCATCCTCTGGCAGGTGCTGCTCGGCGCCAGCGTCTCGGCGGTCCGAGCTGTCGATCCTGGGGTTCAAGCCCCAGCCGACCGGCTTATCTTCGAGACCGACATCGAGCCGATCCTCACCGTCCGCGGCTGCAACAGCGGCGGCTGCCATGGGAAGTCGGGGGGGCAAAACGGCTTTGCACTGTCGCTTTTTGCCTTCGATCCGGCCTTCGATCATGCCTCGATCGTCTCCGCCGCCCGCGGCCGTCGCCTCGCCTCCGCCGCGCCGCTGGAAAGCCTCCTGATTCAAAAAGGGACAGGGACAGTTCCCCATGGGGGCGGAAAGAAACTCGATCCCGCCGGGGAAGATGTCCGCACGCTCGTCCGCTGGATCGAGCAAGGAACGCCGAAGGCAGGGCCCGACGACCCGAAACTCGAGCGGATCTCGCTGTCGCCCGCGCCGCGTCCCCTCGCCCCCGGCGAAACGCTCGAGCTGAAGGTCACCGCCCACTACTCCGACGGCGCGACGCGCGACGTCACCGCCACGAGCGCCTGGCATGCCGGCGAACCGGCCGTCCTCGATGCCTCCGATGCAAAAGTCCGCGCCGGGGCCTTCGCCGGCGAGGGGACGATCATGGCCCGCTATGTCGGCACCATCGCCACCTGGAGCACAGGAATCGTCCCACCGGGGACCATAGACGCGGCCGCAGTCGCCGCCCTCTCCCGCCCCACGCCGCTCGATGAGCCGGTGTGGCGGAAGCTCGCCACGATGAACATTCTCCCCAGCGAGCAGGCGGCGGAGAGCACGCTCCTGCGGCGCGCGAGCCTCGATCTCATCGGCCGCCTCCCCACTCCCGACGAAGCCCGCGCGTATCTTGCCGATCCCGATCCGGCGAAGCGCGAAAAGCTCGTGGCGACGCTGTTGGACCGCTCGGAGTATGCCGACTTCCAGGCCAACAAGTGGGCCGATCTGCTCCGCCCCAATCCCTACCGCGTCGGCATCAAGGCGACCCTCTCCCTCGACACCTTTTTGCGCGATGTCTTCCGGGAGAATCTCCCTTACGACGAGTTTGTCCGCCGGCTGCTGACGGCGACGGGGAGCACGTGGCGCGACGGCGCCACGACGGTCTTCCGCGACCGGCGCTCCCCCGACGAGATCGTGACCCTCGTCAGCCAGCTCTTCCTGGGAGTGCGCCTCGAATGTGCAAAGTGCCACCAGCATCCCTTCGAGGTCTACGGCCAGAGTGACTTCTATTCGCTCGCCGCTTTCTTCGGCCGCGTCGCCTACCGCGGCACCGGTCTCTCCCCGCCGATCTCTGGCGGCGAGGAGATTGTGACCGTTGGCGAATCGGGGGAGGTCCGCCATCCGCTCTCGGGCGCCCTCCTCGCGCCCAAGCCGCTGTTTGGCACGGCGCTCGAGATCCCCGCCGGCGACGATCCGCGCGTGGCGCTCGTCGACTGGCTCACCGCGCACGACAATCCCTTCTTCCACCGCGCGGCCGTCAACCGGATCTGGGGGGATCTGTTCGGCATTGGCATCGTCGATCCGGTCGATGACTTCCGGGCCACGAACCCCCCGACAAACCCTGCCCTCCTCGACGCTCTCGTCGCCGAGTTCCGAGCCGGCGGCAGCGATCAGAAAAAGCTCCTTGCCACGATCCTCCGCTCGGCGGTGTGGGATCGTTCAAGCCTCCCCAACGCCACGAATGCCGGCGACTTCCGCAACTTCTCCCGCCACTACCGGCAGCGGCTCCGCGCCGAAGTCCTCGCCGACGCCATCGACGACGTCACCGGCGTGCCGACCTCCTACGCCGGTCTGCCTGAAGAATCGCGCGCGGTTCAGCTCTGGACGCACCGCACGCCGGCGGCGTTTCTCGACGTCTTCGGTCGCCCTGATCCCAACCAGGATCCCCCCTGCCAGCGCGACCCCGACGCCACCGTCGTCCAGGCGCTCCATCTCATGAACAGCACCGCCATCGAGGGGAAGATCGCCGCTGATTCAAGCCGGGCCGCGACGCTGGCCGCCTCAGAGCTTCCCCCCGATCGGATCGTCGAGGAGCTCTATCTCGCCTGCTACACCCGGTTTCCGACCTCGTCGGAGCGCGAGCCCCTGGTGGCCCTTTTCGCTCGTGAGGGACGCTCTCGCCGGCAGGTGACCGAAGACATACTCTGGTCGCTGATCAATTCCCCCGAGTTCGTCTTCAAGGACTGACCGAGGGATTGACCGTCAGCAGCCGGTTTTCCCGCAGAGGCAATGATCATGGCTAACCACGATTCCGTAAACCTGATGAGCCCCTGGTGGGCGCGGCCGATGAGCCGGCGCCGCGGGCTCCAACTCGGCATCGGCGGCCTTGCCGGAGGAAGCTTTCTCGATCTCTTCCGCCTCGTCCGCGAAGCGCGCGCAGCCGATCCAGCGGGGCGTGCCCCTTCCAACTGCATCCTCATCTGGATGGATGGCGGCCCAACGCACTTCGAAACCTTCGACCCCAAACCCGATGCCCCGGCCGAGATCCGTGGGGAGTTTTCGCCGATCTCGACGAGCGTGCCGGGGATCCAGTTCTCCGAGCACATGACAGAGCTGGCGAAGATCGCCGACAAGTTCGCCGTCATCCGTTCGGTCTGCCACAACCAAGGCAACCACGGCGCCGGCAACCATTACATGATGACCGGCGCTCCGCCGCGGATCCCGGTCGGCTGCGGTGCGTTTGTCAGCTTCCACCCCAGCATGGGCTCGGTTGCCTGGCACGAGCGGCCGGCGCCGCACGGCCTCCCCGGCTACTTCGCGCTGGCCGGCATGACCCGCTCCGGCGGCCCGAACTTCCTCGGCGCGAAGTACGCCCCGTTTGTCGTCAGCGACGATCCCAATGCGGCCAGCTTCCGGATCCGCGATCTCGCCGCGCCGCGTTCCGTGGAAGGGACGCGTTTCGCCGAGCGGCGCGACCTCCGGGCTCTCACCGACCGCCTTCCTCGCTTCGACGACCCGGCCGCCGGCGACCCGGTTCGCGGCATCGACGAGCACTATGCCCGCGGCTACGACCTCGTCACCTCCCCCGCGGCCCAGGCGGCCTTCGACATCGGCGCCGAGCCCGCCAGTGTCCGCGACGCCTACGGGCGAAACTCCTTCGGCCAGCAGGCCCTCCTCGCCCGCCGGCTCGTCGAGTCGGGGGTGCCGTTCGTGACCATCAACGACGGCGGCTGGGACCACCATAGTGCGCTCTTCGACGCCCTCAAGACCAGGCTCCCCACCTGGGACAAGACCGTCGCCGCGCTGATCAACGATCTCGACGCCCGCGGGCTCCTCGAGACGACGATGGTGATCGCGCTCGGTGAGTTTGGCCGCACGCCAAAGCTCTCCACGCTCCCCGGGCAGACAAAAGCGGGCCGCGACCACTGGGCGAGTGCGATGTCGATCCTGTTTGCCGGTGGCGGTGCCCCCGGCGGGCAGGTGATCGGGGCCACCGACCGGCTCGGCCATTCGGCAAGCGAGCGCGTCCTCTCGCCGGAGAACTTCGTCTCCACGGTCTACACGAAGCTGGGCATCGATCCGGCCAGAAGCTTTCTGACTCCCGCCGGCCGGCCGACGTTCCTCGTCAGCGATCCGACGCCGATCCGCGAGCTGTTTTGACGTGAGCAGAAAAGGTGCCAGCCACCAAATCTGGCGAAGATGGGTAAGCAGACGCCGCAGACCACCCAGATTTGGTGGCTGGCACCTTTTCCTTCTGGCCGTGGCATGCCTCGCGCTTCCCTGCGTTGCGTCGGCGGCGCCGCCTGAGGCAACGCGGCTCTTTCCGTCTGGCGCCAAGCGCGGCTCGACCGTCACCGTGAAAGTGGCGGGATCGTTTCCTGTCTGGCCGGCGGCAGCGTGGACGGAGCGGCCAGGCACGCTCTGGGAGCCGCAGGGGGAGTCGGGAACGTTTGCCGTGACGGTGGCGCCCGAGGCGGCGCTCGGTGTCCATCTGGTGCGATTCACGACCCCGGAGGGAGCCACCGCCCTGCGCCGCTTTGTCGTCGGCCATCTCCCCGAGATCGAGGAGACGGAGCCCAACGATAAGCCGACCGCGGCGACCGCCGTCGTCGAGCCAGCCGTCATCGTCAATGGCGCGCTCGGCAAGGGGGGGGATGTCGATCTCTACCGGGTCGCGCTCGCGGCCGGCGAGACGCTCGTCGCCCAGGCCGATGCCAATCGGCTCCTTGGCACCGCGGCCGATCTCACGCTCGACGTTGTCGACGCGCGGCATTCGCTCCTGGCGCGAAATCTCGACGCCGCCGGCCTCGATCCGCGCATCGTCTTTACAGCGCCTGCCGCGGGGGAGTATCTCGTCCGCGTCTACGGCTTTCCCGAGATCGCCGATGCGACGATCGGCCTGGCCGGTGGCGAAGCCTTTGTGTATCGGCTCACGCTCTCCAAGCGCGGCTTCCTCGTCGCCACGCTGCCGTCGGCTGTTTCTCTCGGGGCCGATACCCAGCTCGCTGCGCTCGGTTGGGGATTGCCTGCAGAGAGCCCACCGCTCCCGGTGCCCGCCGCGGCGCTCGCCCCGTCGGCCACCGGCGCCCGGCGCTCTGTTACCGTCGCGCTCGAAGGCATCGGCGGCGCCGTGAGCCTGCCGGTCGTGGAGATGCCGGTGGGCGTCGTGCCGCAGGCGGAGGGCTTCAATCCCCCGCCGCCGCTGATGTTTTCAGGGGCGCTCACGGCCCCGAAGCAGCGCCTCACGCATCGCTTCAACGCCATCAAAGACATGGCCTACACGCTCCTCGTCGAGGGGGTCGCGATCGGCACGGCCGTCGATCCGGTCTTGGCTCTGGAGGACTCCGAGGGAAAGCGGCTCACAATCACAGACGACCCAGCGGGAACCATTTCCTGGAAGGCGCCGGCGGATGGCGTCTTTACGGCTGTTGTCCGCGACCGCCGCGGCCAATCGGGCCCAGCCCATGACTACCGGCTCACGATCCGCCCCGATCTGCCGGGCGTGAAGGTCACGTGTGACGTCGATCGGCTCAGCGGCGAGCCGGGCAAGCCGGTCGAGCTTGCGATCACGATCGGCCGGGAGCATGGCTTCAAGGAATCGCTCGATCTCGTTCTTGTCGATCCGCCGCCGGGGGTGACAGCGGCAGCGGTGCAGTCGCCGTCAGAGGGGGATGCGGCGAAGAAGGTGACACTCGTGATCACGGCTACGGAACCGTTCTCTGGGCCGATCCGCGTGGCGGCAAGGATCGTTGGGGCCGCCGACGCCGCGCCTCTCCCGGTGCGATTCGGCCCCGAGCAAATAGAGAGCGTCTGGCTGGGCATCAAGGCACCGTGACCGCACCTCGGGGCGAGCAGCACGCCGCGGGGCGGAGGGGCTCAAGCCCCCCTTCGCCGACGCCGCTGCTCGACCACCGCCATCAATCCAGCGACCAGTGCGAGGGCGCTCCCGCCCGTGGCGGGATCGATCTCGGGCACCGCCGCTGTGGGCACCACGGAAAGACCGCCGATCTGGCCGAAGCCTGTGGCGAACGAGCCGAGGAGCGTGCCATTGGCGGCGAAGTCGTAGATCATCCCGGAACCCGACGGGCTCCCCGCGATGATCTCGCCGTTGGAGAGGATCGCCAGCGACCCAACCTCAAAAGGGCTGCCCGTCGTGCCGAACGGCGACGTGACGTCGGTCAAGAGATTCGTCTGCAGGATCGCGCCAGTCATGATGCTGGCGGTGTAGAGCGTCGTGCCCTTGATGGCCAGGCCGGTGGGGCCGGAGAGCCCGCTTGCGCCATCGGCGATCAGCTCGCCGACATAGGCGCCGGAGGCGCCGAATCGCTTCACGGGGCCGGTCGCTTGGCCAGCGAGCGGGCCAGCGAAGTGGTAGGTCTGGTCGCTCACGTAGAGCTTTCCATCGGCGGCAAGCGCGATGCCGGGGCTACTCGCGAGACTTCCGCCGGTGGTGTAGTCGCTCACGCCGACGGTGCCGCCGGTGACGTTCGTCAGCTTCACGATCGGCCCGGTGTTGGCGAAGAAAGGATTTCGGCCGACGAGCAGGTCGGAGCCCTTGAAGGCGAGGCTGCCGGGGAAAACGTCGAACGACGAGAACGTGTAGACGGTCGAGAGCGTGTTGGTCGTGAGGTTGAATCGGGAGATGCTCGGCGCGATCGAGGTGCCGTCGCCATCCTGGCCGATGTAGAGGTTGCCGTCTGGTCCTAGGGCGAGCGCGGCGGGATTCGTCGTCGAGCCGCTCGGTGAGACCGTGGCGATCGTACCGGCGGGGTTGGTTGTGTCGTAGCGCACCAGCGCCCCCGTCGAGTAGCTCGTGAAGTAGACGGTTTCGGCGCGGCCAGACCCAGCGAGCATGACCGCGATGGTGGCGGCGGCGGCGGCGAAGAAGAAGGAGGAGCGAAACGACGAGCGCGTCATGGTGGTCTCCAAAAAAACGGGTTATCGGCTCCTACGGAGCGGCGACCAGTGGTGCGGAAAAACGACGATCGGAACTCACGATCGTTGGGAGACCGGCCCTTCTACGTGAGAGCCCCGATGGAGATCAAGAGCAAAATGGGCTCGGTCGACGCCATGCTCC